>CAZZYE010000108.1:0-6923 GCA_964658145.1 uncultured Stigonema sp. | reverse complement strand
TTTGGAGTTATCATTCAACCGTCACTCCCGCTTCTAACTCCAAAGCTTTGATCAGGGCAGAGGCATTTTCTTCCCCCCATCCTTGATTGACTGCTGCTTTGATGGTTTCTCGCACCAACGCGGCAGCAGGCATTGGAGAATTCAAATCTTGGGCAAATCGAGCGATCAAATTGGCATCTTTAAGCATGTGTTTTAACGCAAAACTTGGCGTAAAATCCCGATTCACTAGCGTCTTGCCCATGCCATCAAAAATCGGAGAGCGAAAATCCACTACATGCAGCACATCGAGAACGTCTTTCGGATTCAGTCCGGCTTTGGTCGCCAGAACCATTGCTTCCCCTAAGGCTTCAATCTGGGTTGCCACAATCGAGTTACCGATGAGTTTCATCGCCGCCCCTTTGCCAGTGTCGCCCAGGTAGTGTATCGTTTCGCTTAACGGCTCCAAAATCGGTTTGACTCGCTCAAATACATCCTGCTTGCCACCGACGACAATCCACAATCCCCCGGATGCAGATTCGTTTTTACTGCCGAAAACGGGAGCATCGAGAAATTCCACGTTCTTTTGAGCATAAGCTGCGGCTTCTCGACGGGATGTGTCTGGATGAACCGTACTCATGTCAATGGCGATTTGTCCTGATCGCACGTTCGATAAAATGCCATCTTGCCCAAATACAACTTCTTCAACCGCATTGTCATTCGCAAGACAGTACGCGATCACTTCAGCATTTTCTATGGCTTGTGCTGGTGTTTGAGCTTGTGTTGCACCTTGTTCAACCAAAGGCTTACAGGATTGTGGGTTGCGATTCCAAACCGTGACATGATACCCTGCTTTGAGCAAGTTGGTTGCCATGCCACTGCCCATGATGCCGAGTCCTAAATATGCAATGCGTTCCATGATGGTGTTCTAGATTGTGTTTTACTTGAAGGAAGTTTGCAGCGATGCTTTTGGCACATACAAAGTGTGTTCAAAGCATCCCCTGTTGATACTCTTCCCTCACATCATCAAAGCTTTGAGGATAAATTCATCTTCCAATCGATAGACTCAGCAGCGATTAAGACCGCAATATCAGTTTAGTCACATTGGACATAATGCCAATCCCCGACATACATCCATTGGATGATGTTCTGACCAACGGATGAGATCACTATTTATATGGACACCGAAACACCTCTGCTGTTCGTGCTGACTCAGTCTGTCATATCGAAAGGAGAATTATCGATCTGTACATGCCATGACTTAGATGCACCCCTGCCTCGCGGGTTAAAACACTATCGTCCTTCATCAACCACAGTTATATGACATCAGCTTATGTTTCTCCACCTTCTGATCGCCCGCTTATCGAAGAAGTCACGGTCACACCGATTAGTACAAGCATTCTTCACAGTTGCGGGAGGTGAGTGATGAATCCGGTAATTGGAAAAGCGATTGATAGGGTAGATGGACGGCTGAAAGTGACCGGAGGCGCACGTTACTGTGCTGAGATGCCGATTCCTAACTTGGTACATGCCGCATTGGTTGAAAGTGCGATTGCCAAAGGACGCATTGTTAAAATTGATACTACTGTAGCCGCTGCCGCACCCGGTGTGCTGGCGATTCTGACGCATCACAACACTCCTCGTATTGCTCCCTCACCCGTTACTTTGGGCTTTGACGGTCAGGACGGATCGGCTGGAGAGCAGCATGTTCCGCTTCAGGATGACCGGATTCACTACAGTGGGCAGCATATTGGCGTTGTCATTGCCGAAACCTTTGAGCAAGCGACTCATGCCGCAACGCTTGTGCAGGTTCGCTACGAGGTAGAACCGCCCGTGGCAACTATGCAGGCAGGAATGGAACATGCCTTTCCCCCAGATAACGTCTGGGGCGATCCACCTGACACCCAAAAAGGGGATGTGGCGAAAGGACTGGCAGACGCTGCCGTCCAGATTGACCAGACTTATACGACGGCAATGCAGCACCACAACGCGATGGAACCTCACGCCACAATCGCAGTTTGGGAAGCGGATCATCTCACTTTGTATGAGCCAACAACTTGGGTTTACGGCACTCGTAAGGCAATGGCTCACTGGCTGCAAATGCCGGAGGAGAAGATCCGGGTGACTCAGCAGTTTGTGGGAGGTTCTTTTGGCTACAAAGGTTCAGCCTGGACACACGTAGTAATAGCCGCGATCGCGGCACGTCACGTTAACCGACCTGTGAAGCTGGTGCTGACTCGCAAACAGGAATTCTTTGCCGTAGGTCATCGTCCTCAGGTACAGCACCGCATTCAGTTAGGCGCAACGGCAACTGGGCAACTGACTGCACTGACGCACCACGCCATCGCCCGCACCTCCACCTTTGATCGCCGGGTTGTTGCACCCGTCACCCGTACCAGTCGCAAAATGTACGCCTGTCCCAACGTTGCCACGACTTACCGTCTGGCTCCCACAAACATCGGGGGACCGTTTACGATGCGCGGACCCGGAGAGACACCAGGGTTGTTTGCGATCGAATCGGCAATGGATGAGCTTGCTTACGCCTTGCAGATCGATCCGATTGAACTGCGCTTACGCAATCATGCCGATGTTGACCCGGAAACGGGAAAACCCTGGTCGAGTAAGTCCCTCAAGCAGTGCTATCGGCAAGGTGCGGAGCAATTTGGCTGGTATCAGCGCAACCCGCAACCCGGTTCAATGCGGAATGGCGATCGCCTCGTAGGTTGGGGAATGGCAACCATGGCATATGATGCCCGCTTTTCTCCCACGTCCGCCTCTGCGCAACTATTTGCCGATGGTAATGTCTTAGTGCAGAGTGCCACCTGCGACCAAGGCACAGGCTCCTACACCATCATGCGGCAAATTGCCGCCGATACGTTGGGAATGCCAATGGAATCGATTCGCTTTGAGCTAGGGGATACCCAGATGCCCGAAGCTCCCGTTTCAGCAGGTTCCAAGACGACTTCTAGCGTCGGGTCTGCGGTTCATGCCGCCACCACATCCCTACGACGTAAGTTGCTCGACCTGGCATTCAAAGATCAGAACTCTCCCCTCTACGGGTATACCGAAGCCGAGGTGATTGTGGACAACGGGCGTTGCTACCTCAAGGATAATCCCACTCTGGGACAAACCTACGTAGAAATCTTGCAGCAGCACCAGATGGAATCGATGGCGACACAGGAACGCATCCAGCCCGACGAAGAAATCGAGAAATTTACTCACTACTCCTTCGGGGCGCATTTTGCCGAGGTGCAATTCCATCCCGGATTAGGAGAACTGCGAGTCACCCGCTATGTCGGCGCATTTGCTGCCGGACGGATCATTAACCCCAAAACTGCCCACAGCCAGCTTATGGGTGGCATTATTTGGGGCATCGGCATGGCTTTGCTGGAGCAGAGTGTTGTCGATCCGCATTTAGGGCGGGTTGTGAACTCGAACCTCTCTGAGTACCTGGTGCCGACGAATGCCGATATTCCCCCCATTGATGCCTTTTTTATTGAGGAGGAAGACCCGCGCGTCAACCGGATTGGCACCAAGGGGATTGGGGAAATTGGCACCGTTGGATCTGCGGCGGCGATCGCGGCGGCGGTCTATCACGCTACGGGCAAACGAGTTCGTGACCTGCCCATCACGATCGACAAACTGATGTAAAGGAACCACCTAAGGTAACTCAGCAAAACGGTCTGTGAACATTAGTGTTCTCAACTTTGTTCTCCCGACACAATGTAGTCATCTTAAAGAGCCAGTAGCTTTTGTCTCTTCTACCAAACGGCGTATCAGAGTATTGCTTGACTCTCTCCAATTACTGAACCAGCGTTAAGTTGAGAAGTACGCTTGAACACAAAACAGACATTTTTGAGCGTTCCCCATCGGTAATTACCACCCAGGTACTGCAACTTTCACGAAGTTTGTCGAGTGGGGAATTTTGGGGGAAAAACCGAAACGTTCCCTAATCCAAATTAAACATATTTGTTTTGTATCCTTAAACACGTGCAAACTTAACCTAAAACTCACCTCTTGATAGAAGAGATGGATTAAAAAACTGACGTAAATTCCTAAGGACAACATTAATATTCAGTCTCTAGTTTTCTCGTAGGCTAGAGGCTTTTCTTTTTTAGAACATTATATTACTACTAAGGTTCCCTTGCACTCACAAAAATACCAAATCAGCACAAAATTGCCCCCAGATGTTACACCCATTTTATACAGAATCAACGGTCTTCACTTTATCATCCTCCAGTCGCGAGGGAACATTCATACTCAGCGCTTTTTTAGCTTAACAAAGTATCCTTGCTTACACGTAAATTTAATATTAAATCAATTCTTTTGACAGAAGCGAGTGGAAATAGAATCATTTTATTGCAGAGTCATGAACTATTTTAAACTCATCCCACCCCTACAAGGAGTGGGATTCCTCGCAGTTTTCTTTAAAGAATCGTGTACGGGTGTAATCAGCGGGTTTTCACTTGCACATTCCCAAACGGATTGCTCCTGAAATGTTCGACGAAAAGCCGGGTAAGTGTCAAACTTTAGATAGACGTAATCACGAAAGAAAAATTACTACTCTTCTTGTAGTACGATAATCTCGTATTTAAAAATACCTAAGCAACATTTGGTAGTTCTCAATAGCATTGGAACTTTCGTAAAGTAGGATAGCTGGTTAGCAGTTAATTCGATTCTACCAAGTTGTCAAAGAATTGCGCTTAGTACTGCATGGCAATCTATGGCCTCTGAACCCAAGAAAAATATTCTGTGATTCTCAATTCTCAAAATAATTGAAGCTGTCAACTACCAGCGAAGGAGACGCACATTATGGCAACAACCGCAGCCGAAATTCTTATGGACACCATTCACGAATGGGGAGTTGAAGTGATATTTGGGCTGCCGGGGGATGGCATCAACGGCATCATGGAGGCGTTACGCCAGCGTCAAGATAAAATTCGCTTTATCCAGGTGCGCCATGAAGAAGCGGCGGCGTTTATGGCATGTGCCTACGCAAAATACACGGGTAAGCTGGGCGTTTGCCTTGCGACATCAGGTCCAGGTGGAATTCATCTCCTGAATGGTCTCTACGATGCTAAGCTAGATGGTCACCCTGTTCTGGCAATCACCGGGCATCACTATCACGACCATTACAGCACCCATTCGCAGCAGGATGTGGATCTGGACAAAATTTTCAATGATTGCGGAAAAACTTATGGGTCATTCCCCATCTGGTCTTTTCGGCTATTCCCATCTAACAGGTGGCTATGCTGGCGGTCAAGCTGAATATGCCCGCGTTCCTTTTGCTGATGTGGGTTTGTTCAAGATTCCTGATGGACTGACAGACGAACAAGTACTGTTTCTTACAGATATCTTCCCCACTGGGTATATGGCAGCGGAAAACTGCGATATTGAGCCTAGTGATACTGTAGCGGTGTGGGGTTGCGGTCCAGTAGGGCTGTTTACCATTAAAAGTGCCTACATGCTGGGTGCTGGGCGGGTAATCGCGATTGATCGAGTTCCCGAACGCTTACAAATGGCTGCATCGCAATGCAAGGCAGAAGTCCTTAATTATGAGAAGGTAGATGTTGGTGAAGCATTGAAAGAAATGACGGGTGGGCTAGGTCCAGATGCTTGCGTCGATGCTGTAGGAATGGAAGCACACGGCACGGGTCTAGAAGGATTCTACGACGAGGTCAAGCAAGCAGTGCGTCTGGAAACAGACCGACCCAGTGCTCTTAGGCAAGTGATTCTTGCCTGTCGCAAAGGCGGTCACGTGTCAATTCCCGGTGTTTACACTGGCTTTGTAGACAAGATGCCGATGGGTGCTTTTATGAATAAAGGTTTAACAGCCAAAACGGGACAAACGCACGTTCATAAGTACTTGCGCCCATTACTCAATCACATTCAAAATGGCGATATCGATCCATCTTTTCTAATAACCCATAGTCTGCCGTTAGACCAAGCACCGCACGGCTACGAAATTTTCAAGCACAAGCAGGACAACTGTATCAAAGTTGTACTCAAGCCCTAATGAGTCAAGTTGCTATCTCCCTAGTCGTAATTCGTAGTCCTTAATTCGTAATTACCCCATGCATAAATAGACCGTTCAGGAGCAGGAGCTGCCAGACGTTGAGCCTGTGGGCAGGCTGGAACCTTCTCGACACCGGGAGTCCGATGTTCCAGCCTACGCAGTACGGCGGACCAAAGTTCGTCTGTTGACTATTTTAACTAGGTGGGATTTGGTGGCATTTGTTCAGATGGTGCTTCCGTAGGAAGAGGGAGTTGAGCAACGTCTGCTTTTTCTGTAACAGGAGGTGGTGTTTCCTCACTTCCCTTTTCTGATTGGGTCGATGGTCTTGGGAGGTAAGGAGATGCGGGATGCGGTGGAATCGCGGACGGTACACTCTCGGTTTTTGATTCGGTTGGCTGCTGTGGTATAGAAGTATGCTTATCGATAATCTCAACAGGAGATTTGTCTGTGTGTTTGGGAGTTGCAGGTGTTTTTCTACTTACTGTTTGCTGCACCCGATATTTTACGCCAGTGAAGGTGTTACCAATACCCTTTTGCAACTGGGCAAGCCGAGCAGGGAGCGACAACTTAGTAAATTGCTCCTGAATGGTAGTTTTCACCGTTTCAGCGCTAGGGATCGGGGTTTGTTGTATCTTTGGTGTCAGTTGCTGACGTAATAAAAGTGCTTCCCAGCCAAACCAATATAAAAGAGCGACACTAGCGACATGACCCAGCAAAAGACCTCCGGTAATGCGTTGTGCAAACACCCATAAAACTAAGGCGTAGAATAGACCTACACCACTCAAAATAAAGTCATTCTTGCGGTGGATTTCTGGGAAAAAGAAAGCTGCTAGATAAATGGCTATACTACCAAGACCGACAGCCAACGCTAGGACATATGCCAGCATTTTATGGTTACTCCTTACAAAAAAAAGGGAACAGGGAACAGGGA
>CAZZYE010000107.1:0-13227 GCA_964658145.1 uncultured Stigonema sp. | reverse complement strand
AGATGTGTTATGTGGTTTAGCAGAGTTGGCGGTTTACCAAGGTTACTGTCGTCCGGAAATGACGCCAGGACGGGAGATCGCAATTGTGGAAGGGCGTCATCCGGTCGTGGAGAAGTCTTTGCCAGCAGGGTTTTTTGTGCCCAATTCCACACAGTTGGGAACAGAGGAAGCAGAGAGGGTTTCTTCTTCCCCCACCTCCCCTGCTTCTAGTCCCGACCTCATCATCCTCACTGGTCCGAATGCAAGTGGTAAGAGTTGTTATTTAAGGCAGGTGGGGTTAATTCAGTTGATGGCGCAAATTGGCAGTTTTGTGCCTGCAAAGTCTGCTTCTTTGGGGGTGTGCGATCGCATTTTCACTCGTGTCGGTGCGGTGGATGATTTGGCGACGGGTCAATCGACGTTTATGGTGGAGATGAATGAGACGGCGAATATTCTCAACCATGCAACGTCGAGGTCGTTGGTGCTGTTAGATGAAATTGGGCGCGGGACGGCAACATTTGATGGTCTTTCTATTGCTTGGGCGGTGGCGGAGTATATTGCTACGGAAATTCGGGCGCGGACGATTTTTGCTACGCACTACCACGAGTTGAATGAGTTGGCGTCGCTGTTATCGAATGTGGCTAATTATCAGGTGACGGTGAAGGAGTTACCTGACCAAATTATCTTTTTGCACTCTGTTCAACCGGGGGGTGCTGATAAGTCTTATGGCATTGAGGCAGGACGGTTGGCGGGTTTACCCGCGGTGGTGATCACTAGAGCAAAACAAGTGATGGGGCAGATTGAAAAGCACAGTAAGATTGCGATGGGTTTGCAAAGTTTGGATTAAAAATATTAGGGATTTCCAAGTAAAAAAATATCCAACTATTTCTTGTGGGATGGGCAGGAAAGCCCGTCCTACCAACTGGGCGGGCTTTCCTGCCCACCCCACAATATTGGATAATTTATTTGTTGGAGTTGCCTTATGGTCTGAGTATCTGTGATTTTCCTGGCATCAAGATGGTGGTGGACTGCTGCTTTTCATAACTGGTTCCAGCGTTTGTATAAAGATGAGCAACTCGCTGGATAACCTCCTCAACTCCCTACTCCAAAGGGCTTTCCGTGGGTAATTCTGAGCCTAGGAAGTAACATGATGAAAGGTGAGAAATTATGGAAGCGAACAGGCGATGATTACTAAAGAAGAAATTACCATCAAAGTTCCCTCTGAGGTAGCAGAGGCATACCGCAATGCCACTGAAGAAGAACGCTCACAAATTGAAGCCCGGATCGCAGTGTTGCTAAAGTCTTCAATGACAAGCAGGCAGGAAGCCATCGCCAAACTTAGGCAGACAATGGACGAAATTGGCAGACGAGCCGCACAAAGGGGTTTAACGCCAGAGATTTTGGAGTCAATTTTGAATGAAGACGAATGAAAGACGGTTGGTGTGCGATGTCAATGTCACCAGCGAGAGTACCAACACCAGGAAAAATTTTAAGTAGAGAATTAGAAGCGCGTGGCTGGACACAGAAAGATTTAGCAGAAATTATGGGTCGTCCAGTTCAAACCATCAACGAAATTATTCGGGGAAGTAAGCAAATTACACCAGAAACAGCTATCGAACTCTCCCAAGCTTTGGGGACTTCTCCTGAGTTTTGGACAAACCTTGAGGCAAAATATCGTCTTTATCTAGCGGGAAAAGAAAAAAAGGAGGGTACTTGCTCGACCCAAGCAGACGTGTAGAACGCGCGGCGTTCTACAGGATTTATCGGTATGTAGATTATCCTATCCGAACCGTATTGGTTTCATATCCTCAACTTCAACAGGTATAGCATAAGATTTTTAAGATTTGACATCAAGATTTAGGGCTAACGCTATCGCAACACTTTCAATCAGAATTGTTGTATTGATACCAAGCTTTGTGCGTTTTTTCTCTTGGATAAAAACAATAGGTTTTTAACCGATGCAGCTAATTGCTTGTTAATATACTTCTTAATTGCCGAGCCTTATCAATACTTGAACGAGCTTCAGCTTTTTGAAACAAGTTTGCTGTACTTGATTTATTCATAACTTTCCCATCTGCATCATTTACTAATCGACGTTTTAATTCTGCAAGTAAAGCAGATGATTTTGCTTGAGAACTTGAAGAAGTTTTTAATAATTCTTCCGTCTCATTGATTAAAGCAGCAAGTAGCCAAGCTCTAGAAATAGAAAATGAGTGTTGACTTTCTTTCTAGGGCTACTTGCTTCTCGTAAAACGTTTTCGTAAAAACCGATTAGAAAATCTGATGCGGCTTTTTGCCAAGGAGTTATGGTTTGATTATCGAGAGCTTCAAGAGTACCATTAGGTTTTTTGAGGAGTCTGAATGCTTCACTCGCAAGCCGCTTAACCCATTTACGTTTATCAGTGCTAGGAGTAGGGTCTTGTGCAATGTCTTGGAGAGGCTTTAATCTGCTATCAGTTGCTCGCCATACCCATTTAGCAATTTCTTCACCCCTTCCACGAAATCTCGGACATCGATTTAGGCGATCGCCGCAGTCAGTTTGGTCTAAAGTGGAGTTAGTAGCTGCGTAAAATAACAGCCAAATTTGCAAAACTACGACATCTGTAAGTCGTTCGCGGGTTATCTCTGGTAGATCAACATCATGAATCATTCTGGCTCGATTTCTAGCAACTCCCGACGTATTTTATAACTCCAATAGCCCTGACCGACCACTGAGAGCAGATTTTCCAAAGTATTTCGTCGTGCTTCCTGGTTTCCATTAGTTGGCTCTGAGAGTATGCGCTGAATATATGAGACACTTCGTTGACCTGCAGGGTGGGGTGCATTAAAAACGTGAACCATTATATCGCTGGGATCGGCGGCAAAAGTTTTAATGCTGGGTTTAATGGCGTTGCTAGTATAACTTGAGAGCCGATCAAGTATGACAATATCTTCTTCTAACACATCCGTGAGGGTAATGCTAGAGTGTGTTGTTATCAACACATGGCTCTGCCTGTTTTCGAGGGTTTTATCTAATAGAGAAACGATTTTACGTTTCCAGAAGTCGTTAAAGTGAACTTCTGGTTCGTCTAATAAAATTAAGGCTTCAGTTTCTCCCAAGAGTGTAAAGAGGCAAATCCGACCCAAAAAGCTACGTTCACCGTCACTCAACCAGTCGAGCAAAAGTAAGGGTGGATCGTCCTGCTGTTCATTTTCAGGATGATCAGAACTAGAACGCTCTAGGAAAATGTTGACTTCTCTCAACACGGGCTGACCATCATCGCCAACTTTGCTTAATCGAGCTAAGATTCTAAAAAGCTGTAGACCATTAGAAAACTCTTCGATTATCGCTCTTGCTGTAGAATTTGCTGGAGTTGTCAGGTCAAATACCAGTAGATAGTCACTACCTAAGCGTAATGCATGGTTAGCAAACTTTGCTAACCGTTTTACCTCTTCTCGGTCTGCAAAGCTTGTGGTTCCCTCAGTCATTCGGAATTTGAGAGAAAAACCTGTAATAGAACTTATACTTGTACCTTGCAGTACTTCTTCAAGACGGCGATTTCTATCAGCAGTAGCTCTATCAGCTAGAAGCCCACAAAGGGTGACAAGGGAAAGTTGATTAGCCTCAATAAACAAAAATCTACTTTCTTCTTCTGGTAGGAAATTTTCTGAAGTGTCTAAACGTAGTGGTTTACCGGGGAGTTCTCGTATAGCCCGGTCGAGTAAAGATAGGTCTTGCAGTGCTTCTAAATAGCCACTATCAAAGGGCTGTATTTCATCTAAATTTTTCCAAGCGGTTTCATTTCCAGTAGTAAAACCTACTACTATATCCGGCAAAATACTGTGACTAATTTGAACTTCTTCGTCGTTTTCCCAAGCCTTAAGTTCTCCAATAGGTAAAACTTCCTCACTGTCGAAGTCCTCAAATTCTGTTTCTTCGGGGAAATTTGACAGCTTTATTTGGCGTTTGGTGTTCCCGAATCCCAGTTCGTAATCTAGTTCAAAGGCATACTCAACAGGTGCATTACGCTCTAGCTTTCGCATCAAATCAAATAGTACTCGCAGCACTGTTGACTTTCCAGTACCGTTTACACCTACTAAAAAATCAAGGCTGTAGGAAGGTGGGTGAGTTAAGACGTGTTCAGTTTGAGGACTAAAACAAATTTCTAGGTTCCGCAGAACTTTGTAACTTTCCAGGTAGAGTCGCTGTAATTTCATTTGCTTTCCTCCCCTGAGTTTGATGCTTCTGAATCTAAATGCCATGTGTCTCGCTCTGTTACCCGACGATAAAATGAGAGCGGTTCGTTAGTTTTTGGGTCTGCTACAGTTACAGCTACTATAATTCCCATACGCTCTAAAAGGTCAATGGTTGAGCGAGTCACATCTGTTACTTCTTCGTTATCAGCAGTACTTAACTCCTCAAGGGTAAAAAGTGCTGCTGTATTATAATTATCTGCTTCATTATCATTTACTGCCTCTGTTTTGTCGCATACTTTTTCCCATATTTTTATTTGTTCTTGACTTAATTTGCCAAAAGGTTTAATTTCTGCTTGGATGGGAGAAGGTAGTTTTTGGGTTGCTATGGGTGGTGACTCTAAATGCCCAAAAAGACTATCGATACGTTGGGCTAGTTGTCGCTGGTTACGGTAGATTTTAGCTAAAAGGGCTGTGGGAGATTCAATAGTGCTTGATTCAGTTTGAGTTCTAATATAGGTTTCTGGACGCAGGTCATAAGCTTGTTCGTGTATTGCAGATTTTGGAACGGCTACGCCTAGCAGTCTGGGTTGATTGATGCCTGCGATTTGGCTTTGTGGAGGAAGGGAAATGGCTACAGCTTTGACCGGAGGCGAAAGTATCTGAACTACTTGATTTACGTTTTTTTCTGCTTGTGGTTTTTCTAAATCAATATCGGTTTCTGCTTCCTCGTCCTCTTCCTCAGTTTCTATTTGCTCGTTACTATCAGAATTTTTCAAGAAATCTAAAGGAATTTGTATGCTAATTCGCTGTTGGGAAGAAGCTGCAATTAATTCCACTAGTAAAGAAGGAGATTTTTGACTTGTTTGAGAATCAAAAGTTTGATATTTAATATTTTCTAGGTTATTTTCTATACCCTGGCAAATTATACCTATGGGAGTTTTACCATCTGTCAACCATTTAATACCAACTTGTGGGTTACTTTCATCAGGGAGTAAAGCATCAAACTCAGAATTAAGCTTTGTCCAGGCTGCTTCCAAAAAAGGTAAATCACTAGGCTGGGAGGGTTCTTGAGTTAAATCACGTCCCCTACCGGCTGGATAACCATCTTGTTCTACCTGAAAAAACCAAGTTAGGTGTTTTTCTGAGGCTTCTACTTTGCTAAACAGCAGTAAATGGGTTTGGAGAGGGCTATAGGGTTGAAAAGCATCTTTTGGAAAAGAAATTACAGCTAAGAGTGAATTTTCATCAACTAACTGATTACGCAGAAACCTCTCGGCTGTACTGTTGCTAAATAGAATTCCTGATGGAACTAAAACTGCTGCCTGTCCGCCTAGAGCAAGTTTTCGCAGTGCTAGGGCTAATAGTGCGGTTTCACTGCGACTGCCAACTTTTTGCCCTAAAGTTATTTCTGCTAGATTGACATCAATTTTTTCACCAAAAGGGGGATTGATTAGAATTCGGTCAAAATTTAATGTTTTTATTGCATCTTGTTTAATAAATGCTTGTAGGGCGTTACTGTTGAGTATTGTAGTGTTTAATTCATGGAGTTTAACATTAGCATAGGCAATTCTTGCCCATTCTGAGGAAATATCAATACCGATAGTTATCCCTTGAAGTTTATGAGCATGATTTACTAATAAACCAGCACTACCACAAGCGAAATCTGCTAGGCTATGATTTGCCTCAACTTGGGCAAGACTAATCATATTTTTAGCAATATGTCGAGGTGTGGGGTAGCCTCCACCTGCAAGCATATTTGGTAGGTAAAAGATAACATGACGGTCTAAAAGTTTTGCCGTTCCTCCTGCTGTGTTTGCTGCTTCGGTGAGGAGTTGTTTGATTTTTTCTGCGTTTAAATTTGGTTGATTTGGCTTTCTCGGTTGTAGTTCTTCGTCAGTAAATTCTTGTTCGTTAATTTCTAGCAAAAATGCAGCGATATGCTCAATAATCGCAAGGTCGTAAGAAATTCCTACTTTACGGAATTCTGACCAAACTTGATTCAGCAGATCGCCCACTGGTGCCATAATCTACAATTATCCCCGAAAAGCTCGCTCTAAAATTGATTGCTCAAGCATATCCAGCACATTAGCATCTTGTTCTAAAAGTTTTAGTATTTCATCAACGTCATGCTGGATATGTTCAACGTAAGCAACTGCTTGACGTTGTTGGTAGATTGGAGGTTTAGGTACTGGAATTTCTAGAACGCTTTTAGGAGAAATCCCCGTTTGTCCACGATTTTCTGCAAAAGCTGTACCAGTCCGTCTGAAAAGTATTTCTCTCCGTCCTCTTTCTGACCATAAATAGTAGTAAAGCCATTTATTTACCAATAAATTTTGCTCATCTAAAGAGCGTAAAATCATTATCTTTCCATCTACAGTCCAATTTTCTGCACATTTATCTACATAAGTAACACGCCCAAGTGTACCTTCTGCGGCATTTGCCATCAATACATCGCTAGGTTTTAAAAACCGATTTTTAGGCATTTTTTGCACTTGCTCAACCTTCATAAAAGAAGGTCTATCTAATCGTAGAGAATGAGGATAAACGTGTTTGCTTTTAAAAACTCTTATAGATGAATCACCTTCACCAACTGCTTTACCATTAAAAGCAGTAGCGACCTCTGAGAAAGGAACAATATCTGTTACAGATTCAAGTTTTAGAAACACTTCATGGAGTGCGACAGCTAACAATCGATCTGCGTCTTTGCGCATTTTATTAATTAGACTGCGAGAGTCTTTAACTTCAGCTAGTAGTGTTTCTATGCGTGCAACAATCCTACGCTGAATATCTATGTTTGGCAGAGGTATGTTGAGTTCAGCTAGCTTTGTAGGATTAAAAGCAGCCTGTCCAATCCATTTATTACAATTATCCGCAAAAAAACCACGTAACCGTAAGACACGAAGACAAACTAATAACCATGATGGATCAAGCTGATCTGTACTGAGAATTCGTAGTCGCGTAAGATGATTAGAAAATCCACATTGGTAGTAGTTCCGAATAATTGTGCTTTTCCCAACTAACTCAATGCTATTTGTGTTGTTGAAAAGAATATCCCCTGGTTCAAGATAATATTCATTAAAATTATTTTTAAAATTATTGGGAATATGTATGATCTTACTTAAGTCAAGTTCTCCATTCAGACCTATATTAAATGGTCGCAAGTGTGGTATTCCATTAGAAACTGCATTTGTTCGCGCACACGCAAAACCACTTTTCATTTCTAATATTTTTTTTTCAAGCTTTTTATAATTCCAACTAGCTAGTTCATTAGCTTGATTCTGAACCTTAGCTGCTGATTTGCTTTTCATGACGCCTCCTCGTCTCCATTTACCATCTTATGAAGGCGTTCTATCATTTTGTGAAGCTTCTGTTGATTCTCAAGAATTCTAGCAGTCAACTCTGACGGATGCGGCAACTTCTCAGCTTCCAAACGGTTGGGATTTCTGGCTGACAAATCATACTCACGTTCAACTAAACTTTCTCCGTCTACAAACCAACTGTTATTAGTAAATTCCTCTAGGGTAACTTTTCCCTGACGATACGCCAGCAAGTTTTGAAAAACCTGCCGCGCTTCAGCAAAATGCTCGTCTGCAATAGGATTACCTTTACTGAATTTTTTCAACTTCTCAGGCAAAGGCATCTCATAATAAAGAACTTCTTTCGTAGAACTTGAACGCTCAAAAAACACCAGTGCCGTTTTTACATCCGAGTAAGGCGCAAAAGCTCCCGAAGGCAAACTAACTACCAAAAATAAATTGAAATCATTAAGTAATAATTGCTTAACAGTAGCAAAGGTACCGCTACGAAATAGCGTTCCTTCTGGCACTACCATGCCACAACGAGATCTGCTCGATGGTTTTAATTTTTTAATAATATGTTCAACCGCGAGCAATTCTGTAGCATTACTTTTAACCGGAAAATTCTCTTGAATTTGAGCATTTTCTTTTCCTCCAAAAGGAGGATTTGTTAGCACGATATCAAAACGCTCTGAGACATTTTTTAAATTCTCTGCCAGGGTATTTCGTCGGCGGATATCAGGAACTCGAACGCCATGTAACACCATATTCATGATACCAAGCAGGGCTGGCAGTGCTTTTTTCTCTTGCCCTACAAAGGTGTCATGCTGAAGAATTCTGTGGTCTTTAGTTGTTTTTTCCTGCTTTTGCATCTGTAAATATGCTTCTACCAAAAACCCACAGGAGCCACAGAAAGGGTCATAAACTGTTTCCCCGATTTGGGGAGCAATTACCTCTACCATGAAACGAATAATTGCACGAGGTGTGTAAAATTCCCCCGCCATTTTATTTTCGCTTCCCAGCCGTTTTAACAAGTCCTCATATACATGGGAAACGGTGTGAATATCATCGGGATTTTTAAAGTCTATATTATCGATAATCTCTAGTACATCCTTGAGGTTATAGGGCGAGGCGCAGAGAACGACATTGCGATCGCTAAATATCCCAGAAATAACCTCTCGCTCTGATGAACCTTTGAGACTAGCCAAATGAGGTATCAGTTTTAAGCGCACAAACTGCATTAATCCATCCCCATCCCATTCTGAGGTAGTGCGGCGATTATTCTCCCCTACCTTGTGTCCTAACGCTTTTGACACCCATTTTGACCAGCGATACGCTTCATCAATAACTCGCTGATAACTTCGCCCTGCTAATTCAGCTTCTAACTGAAAAATTTCTTCCTGCTCATCCAGAAACTTCAAGAACAACAACCAAGATATATGCTCGACATACTCCATTACACCGCCACAATTATCGTCGCGGCGCAATATGTCACAAGCTCGCCAGATGTTATTGGTTAATTGTTCCCGACTCACGCTATTTCCTCACGGTACAGGCGCTGCTGCACCTCATTTAATGTTAGACGCAGATTATTAATACTACCAAAACGTTGGACTACTCCTGAGACTTGTCCCATCTCTCGGAAAGGCGACAACCGAAAAACTTCAGGATTTACCATCTCTTGTACATCCGCCAAGCGATACTTGTCGAGTAAGGCTACAATTACTTCCCGTGCTTCTAGAGTTCGACTTTGCAAAAATTGCTGTTCGTAGTTCAGGAATGCTTCAACCCGCTCGTCTCTAGTATGAATTGGTTTACCATATGCAATATGTGCCAAAAGGTCAAATTGGTCTGCTCTTGGTTGCGCTAAAACCTCGGCTATTACCTTAATGTGGACACTTTCTGCTTCTAACTCTTCCAGAAACGCTTGCCGCAAGGTAGAGTTTGTCCAAATTTCGTGGAGTTGTTCCCAGTTTAGGGCACAGCCCATGATTTTTGCTTTAGTATAGTCAAAGTATTGTGCTAAGGTCAATTGTTCGCCTGTAGCCTCCACAAGAAATGTTGCTTCATCAGCAATTGTTACCTCCAACCCTTGGACGCGAATTTTACCGACTGGTGCTTCTTGGGGTTTGAGTTCAATAGTAACCGTTTGGGTGGTATCTCGCTCGGTTTCAATCGTTACTATCCGGAGTCGAAATCGCGTACCAGTTACTGACAAACGAATGCTTCCCGCCGGAAGCTGTTCAAAGCGAAAGTATCCATTGTTATCAGTGCGGACGGGACTAGTTTGTTGGTTAACACCGATAAGCGCACTTACAGAAGCACCAACCAACAGTTCTCCTGTATCAGCATGAACCACGGTTCCTTCCAGTACACTAGTTCTAGCACCTGTACTTTCAATCGCTGGTTCTTCAGGAGGAGAATCCCATTCATCAAAAAGCCTGGAGGCTGCTACATAATCGATAATCCGAAACCACTCCTTGCCAGTTGTCGAATCTATGCGCGAACCTCGACCAATAATTTGTTTGAAGAGAATTGGCGAGGAAATCGGTTTCATAAAGACGATATTTTTACACGATGGCACATCTACACCAGTACTTAGCAACTCGGCTGTGGTAGCCACTACTGGAGTCTGGCGATCGCTATCTTGAAACTGGTTTAACCAAAAGCTAGCTTCTCCTTCTTCGGCAATAATTGGCACTGCGTAATCTGAATAACCAAGACCAGAAAATTCATTTTGCAACAAACGCGCTACTAATCGGGCATGGGTTCTATCTACACAAAAAACCATTGTCTTGTTCATTGCCCCAAAGCGGTTAAGTAAACCTGCTAGATGTTTTACCATTGCGGCGCTGCGATCGGGCAGAGTAATTTCGCGCTCAAACTGTGCTGTTAAATAAACATCCCGCAACTTTGAGTTTTCTGGCAGATAAATTTCTGCACCCTGTACTTGTGCATCTTCGATTTGTAGTCCGTTTTTATCAACACTAGTCCTAACTTTATGCACCTTATAAGTAGCCAGGAAACCGTCTTCAATCCCTTGACCAAGACTGTAGCTGTAAGCAGGTGCTTGCCAATTTCCCTTTAAAGGATCTTCAGGATCGATAGGAATTTCCGGTTCTTCGGCACAGAAATAAGCATATGTATCAACACTTTCACTTTGCTTAGGCGTAGCCGTCATCCCCAAATGGATAGCATCACTAAAATGTTGCAAAATAGCATTCCACTTGCCAAAACCAGAACGGTGGCACTCATCAATAATAATCAGCCCAAAAAAATCACGAGGTATACGCTTAAACAATGGTTCACCATTATCTACTGCATCAAGAGACTGGTAAAGAGCAAAGTAAAGTTCACGGTTAGCATTAAACTTTCCGCCACGAATTAACCCTCGTGGGTCTGATTGTCCTGTAGCAAAAGGAGTAAATGCGTTATACGCCTGATTAGAAAGTGCAATGCGGTCTGTGATGAAGAGAACAGGTTTTTTTAGCCAACCTGATTTTTTCAACTTCCAAACGATCTGGAATGCAGTAAAAGTTTTTCCTGCACCTGTTGCCATTGTCAACAAAATGCGTTTTTGAGCAGCCATCATCCGCTCAATTACACGACGAATAGCCACTTCTTGGAAATAGCGCGGTTCTTTGCCACAAATAGAAGCAGAGCAAAAAGGATACAGCAAGGGATTAATTTGCTGAAGCTTTATTGCGTAAAAACCTCTAGTTTCTGCAACACCTTTACTTGGAAATTGTGCGGTTGTTTGCCTGCGATACTGCTCCCAACGCTGCCATAAATCTTCTGGTGTTGGGAATGAAGATAATTCACGGCTTTGATTTGAGAAAAAATCAAACTCTACAAACCCATGCCCATTGCTGGAATAACCAAAAGGCACATCCAACATTTTGGCGTAGGATTTTGCTTGCTCTAAACCCGCATCAATAGTTTTCGTCTCATCCTTCGCCTCCAAAACAGCTATCATCTGCCCGTGGTAACGGAGCAAATAATCGACACGTCGAGGTTGTCGTCGTCGGGATTCATCGCCTACTAAATAAATTCTGCCAGAAGTTACGGTTTGACCTTTAACAAAGTAATGTTCGCGCTCAATTAGACCTTCACCCCAACCCGATAATTTAATTTTGGGGTCAATGAGTTTTGCTCGTGTGTCGGCTTCGTTATAAGGACTCACATTTTTGCCTCTGTGACAGAATTACAGACACTTATGAGCCTCTGTAAGTCAAGGTAACTATTATTTCATTTATACATTTATTTTTTTGCTACTGAGTTGGGTGCAATATACCAAAGTCAAGATTGTTAAAGTTGCTGAGGAGAAAATAGCGATCGCACTTCTTGGAATTCCGGATAATGAGGTGCGATCGCACTTTCCATACGCCCAGCCCCTTCCCTACAAGGTTTGGGGAGTAAGCTTCTCTCCTTGTAGGAGAGAGGTTTCAGAAAGTTTAAGAAACAGAATTGACGACATTGTCAGGGCGCGGAGACCGCGCCCCTACGGTATTGTGTCTACCCGACTGTAATTAATTTGCGCGAATTGCCTGAAAAATACGGATGCTTATATCTTGCACCTGTATGGGTAAACCACTAATACTCAAATAGTGTGTAAGAAATAAACACTCTTATTAGGTAGCAACTTACGTAATTAAAGAGTTAAATATGTAACTTGATTTATAGTAATATTCGGTAATAGTATAGAAGACAGGCGATCGTCAACTTGGAAGAGTGCGTGAATTTGCATTTATAGCAACCGCCAAGGCGGTTTAAGCATAAACTGGAAGTAGTCTCTTTTCCTGCGAAGCGATCGCTCCACATATGCCCAAACCCTATAGTTACGACCTTCGTCAAAAAGTCGTCCAAGCCATCCTCCTCGATGGCTTGAAAAAAAGCGAGATCTAGTCTTCTGTTTAATATCAGTCGCAACACCATAGACTTATGGCGCTCAGCGACAAGCCGAAACAGGTGACTTCAAAGCCTTGCCCAATCAGCCTCCTGGTAATGGTCATAAAATCACCGACTGGGAAAAATTCCGCGAGTTCGCTTTATCTCATGGGGATAAAACCCGCTTTCGTGATGGCCTCACTTTGGGAGGGACAAATTAGTGATCGCACGATCTCAAGAGCCCTGAAGAAAATTGGCTTTACTCGAAAAAAAAGACCTATGGCTATCGTGAGCGCTCCGGAAGACAAACGAGAAGCTTTTGTAGCAAATTTGTCTACCCTAACCCCATCCAAGGTTGTCTATGTTGATGAATCTGGGATGGATAACCGAGACGAGTATGAGTACGGTTGGACTTGAATTAGGGCAGCGCTTTCATGCACTTAAATCAGGGCGACGTGAAGGTCGGGTGAACATGATTGCGGCACTTTGTGACCAAAACCTGATAGCTCCCTTCACTGTTGAAGGGGCATGTAATAGAACAGTGTTTGAGACAAGGCTTGAGACTTGTTTGCTTCCAACACAAGGGACCCGGACAGGTTGTGGTAATGGATAATGCCACATTTCATAAAGGTGGTCGCATCTCCTGTACTGATACAAAATGCGGGGTGTGAGCTACTGTACCTACCGCCTTATTCTCCAGATCTAAACTTGATTGAGAAATGCTGGTCTTGGTTAAAGAGTCGAATCCGCAAAAAATTGGGACAGTTTGATTGTTTACGAGATGCCATTGAGCACGTCTTGCGTTTTGCGTCCTAACCGCCTTGGCGGTTGCTATATCTCCATGAGATAAAGCAAACTCCCGGAATTTTTCCCAGTCGGTGATTTTATG
>CAZZYE010000106.1:0-13229 GCA_964658145.1 uncultured Stigonema sp. | reverse complement strand
CCATTGAGGATGTCTTACGTCTAGCGTCCTAACCGCCCTAGCGGTTGCTATAAATAAGCCCTCGGAAGTAGTAAGACTCCGAGTTTTGAGAGTTAAGTTTAATGACTTTGCTAAAGTCACTGAATGCTTCGTCGTAGCTATCTAGCGCGTAGTAAGCATTCCCTCGGGAGAAGTAAGCTTCTTCGCAATTCGGGTCATTTTGAATGACTTGACTGAAATTATCAATGGCGTATCGGTATTGTTTTGGTTCTTGATGCAAGTAATTTTTCCCTTTGGTAAATGGATCGTTAAGATCTGTGCTTTTTCCACATTGTGAAGAACTAATAGATTCTGTTGAGGGTTGTTCAGTCGGAGGCGAATTATTAGACGAGTAGCTGTTGTGGTTATATAAGCTAAACCCTGCTAACCCAATTAGAAGAATTGTACCACCCATAATTAATTTGTTTTTAGCAAGTTGATAAAAGGGATTAACGCTGACACTAGAAGCAGGAATAGACGATAGAATAGTAGGCTGCTGATTATTGGGGGAATTCTGACTTAACCTCTGATTACAATTAAGTTTAGCTGCAATATCACTTAAAATAGGTGTATATTTTCCTTGATGAAAAATCGGAAGTAGTTCTTTACAACAAAGCTTGCAAAGAGCATCTTGTTCACCTATTTCATTCAAATACCTAATAAGTAGTAGAAAAAAGTCGGATTCTGAAGAATCTCTGATAAATGAAAGTCGCTTGGGGTCGATTCCAATGCTAAAACATAGTGCTTCTCGTGTTCTTGATTGTTGGCTACGGAGTAAAAGGTTTATTAATGTATCTATATCACTTTCGTCTAAAAAGAATGGAGGTGACATACTTTTAAGTCCTTGCACTAGTTACAATTTAGTTTTGATTTAACATTTTTCAAATCATCCGAGTACTTTGCTCTTTTAAACACAGCTTCAAGTTCGGAGCAGATTTTACAAAGTGCTTGTTTGTCACCTATGCTATGCAAATAGCTAATTAGCTCTAAGGCAAAATCAGCATCGGTGGATTGCCTTAAAAATCCAAGTTGATTTGGTTCAATTCCAATTTTTATACAAAAAGCTTTTCGTGCCGAATATTCTGCACGTCCACTACGTATTAAGAGTTCTGTAAGTACTTCTCTATCAGAGTCGTTTAGTTCTTGATCTAACTCAGACGCTAGTTCACTGGGGACTGGAGGTTGGTCTTTAGATCCATTAAAAGGTTTCTTCTTTAGAGTTGGGGTTAGATACTCTGAAATACCTGCTAACCTAATTGCAGCACAACCAAATTTGTAGGCAAATTCAACAGGCTTTCCTGCTCCTAGAGCATCGTAAAAGCCCACAGCAAATTCAATTGCTGCTCTATCTCCGATTGCCTTGCTCATACCAATCACATAGTTAATGTGTTGGGCGATCGCGTTTGCCTGTGCCTCTGAGTAACAGCCATTAAGAACAACGCACTCAATCTGCTCTGCAAATAGCTCAAACAATCCTGCTAGGGCGAGTCCATCAACTAGCTTCGCGGAACCTGTTTCGTCTTCAAATACCAGACCTTCATCTCCTGTTCCATGCCCTGAAAAATGAATAATCTGCGGATTAATATCCAGCATCGCTCGCTGAATATCTCTCGGTCGCACCGCCCCCGAATGCTCTAAGACAAACTGATCGCGATTTCTAGCTCGCTTAAGTCCAGCATCAATTTCACGCACCTCTTCATCCAAACGCAGTGGTGTTGTGCCTTTAGGATTTGCTGATAAAATCAATATTTTTTGCTGCATAAATTAGTTAGCTCCATTTATATTAAATTGAAAAGTTTTACATAATTAACTTTGTTACTAGCGAGGTTATTCAATCGGACAAGGGTGGTAACTTCTTACTTATTTCACTATCACTTTGTGAAATTTCGTTTGCCCTAAGCCATTGCTGAATTAACGATAGGGACGACTTGATTCTAGGACTTACGCACTTTACAAATTGACCATCATGTACATAGCAAGTTTGGGAAAATGTTTTCCTTGGACTGCCTTGCAATTAATTTCTGGGTTTGTCGATACATATTTACACCTTGATGCAACCGAAGAACTAGCCTTCCAAGCGGCTATCGATACAATGAGGTTAACTGAGCGGGAGGAAATTATGGAGATTGTTACTAGTTGGGAACAAAAAGGCGCTCAACAAGCATTAGAGCAGGTAGCAGTGAATCTACTGCGGGAGGGTATGGCACATGAAGCAATTGCGCGGGTAACAGGGTTAACCGTGGAGCGAGTGCAGCAGTTACAGGCACATCAGGATACAATACTGCTCGGATAAGCAAAAATTAGAAACCCGGTTTCTTTAAGAAACCGGGTTTCTGGCACCTCAACTATTCTTAACCGAGCAGTATTGCATCAGGATAGCGATTGTGGGTAAAGAAAAAGTTCGTTTATAGAGGCACACTCACGTCAGTTGGGGGGATGAGCTTAACCTCTAGAATTTTTCTGGGCTGACCCAGTTGAAAATCGAGAGAGAAATAAGGCGAGTCTTGCGCTTCGGTGGGCTAGTCATGGTTAGGTGGCGACCTCGCATGGCAAAAACTGATGGCACGTGAATTTACCATTGGTAAAACAGGAAGCATGACGAACGCCAGGACGGAAAGTTATGCACCCAACGAACAGTACGAAAGACGAGGCGGATTTGGTCCTTATACTGATGTTTATGCTTTAGCCGCGACATTGTATACTTTACTCACTGCTGAAGTGCCTCTTGCTGCTCATTTCAGGAAGTATGCACAATTACCCTCGGCAAAGCAGTATAATTCCAAAATTAGCGACAGGGTGAATGATGCTATTGTCAAGGGGATGGGGTTGTCACCGCAAGAGCGATCGCAGACAGTGCGCGAGTTTAGAGAATTGCTTGGCATTGCAACTACAGAAAATAGTCCAGAACCCCCTGAGGATACACCTCCCTTACCACCAGATCCAAAGGTCGATTACGCCAAACTAGAGAGCTTGTTGAAAGCCCATCAGGGTTAAGATTTTACCTTGCCAGTTCCCGCTCACTTTCATAGGAGTAATCTATCTCATATTGGTATCCTACACGAAAAGCAGATTATGTCGTCCTCAATATTTTCCTTAAACAACAACAACAAAGATATCCTGACAGCCTGAAAGCATCGTTGTTTAATTATAAGTTCGGTCAGTTTAACGACGTAAGCAAAGTAGGTGAAAAGTGAGAGTGCAACGGGTGCGCTTGCCGGATGGCAAGGTCAGTTGGATGGTGTTGGGCGACGATTTGTTACCAGTAGAGCCAATTCAAAAATATTTAAGCTACATAGAAAACCTCCAGAAGTCACCTAATACTCTTCAAAGCTATGCATATCATCTAAAGTTATTTTGGGAGTTTCTAAGGGATTCTAGACGCTTATTGGAAAGACTTACCATTGGAAAAACGGGCGGAGTTTATCCGGTGGCTCAGGAGTCCAGATCCAAGGGTTGTTTACCTGCAACAGCAGCAAGCTAAGCGAACAGAACGAACAATAAACACAATCATGGCTGCTGTCTACAGTTTCTATGAATTTCAAGAGCAAATAGGTGCTACTGAAATAGTCGATACTTACCACTACCAATATCAGCCAAAACGGAAATATAAATCACTTCTTCACCACATTAATAAGAGTAAGCCTGTTAAGCAGAAACTGCTTAAATTAAAGGAACCCAAGGCTTTCCCTGGAACTTTATCTAGGGAGCAAGTAAAGCAGTTAATAGAAGCTTGTAATTGCATACGAGACAAATTCTTGATTTGTTTACTTTATGAAACAGGGGTAAGAATAGGAGAGGCGTTGGGATTGCGACATGAAGATATTCAATCAATGGGAAAAAGTGAAATTCATGTCGTACCTAGAAACGATAATTTCAATCATGCCAGAAGTAAATCAGGTACACAGCGAGTGATTCATACTCTCCAAGAATTAATGTCTCTTTATTCAGAGTACCTGATTGAAGAGTATCCAGACGATATTGACTGTGATTATGTATTTGTCAACATCTGGGAGGGTCAACGTGGTTATCCTATGACCTATGCAGCAGTAGACAGTTTGTTTCGGCGGCTGCGTAGGAAGACAAGAATAAACGTTAATCCTCATTTACTGCGTCATACCCATGCGACAGAACTGATTAGAGCAGGCTGGAATATGACATACGTCCAGAGAAGATTAGGTCATGCCGATGTGCAGACAACGATCAACACTTATGTTCATCTAACGGGTGATGACATGCGAGCCGAGTACGAGAAATATTTGCATTCGAGAGAAAAAGAGAGTGAATAAGCAAAGAATTGAACAACATCAGGAATTGAGTATTCAAGAGCAAGAGTATTTAAAGGATATTTGGGATGTGAGAGTCTTTGGTGTAACTCCACGAATTGAGACATATGAATATAAGATTAGCTTTAAAAAGATTCAGCAAGCTTGGCTAAAATCAGCTGCTAGAGCTTATGCTAAATATGCTTTGACAGTGCTTAGCTTCGGAACTGTTAGTCATACAATGACTGTAGTTAATCGACTTTCTTTTTTTATTAATGAGCATGTCCCCACTCTACAGCCTAATCAAATCAACCGCCGAATCATAGTAGATTTTTTAGCTTATTTAACCAAAAGCTACCCAAATCCTACTAGTAGGTCTTCTAGAATTAGTCTGATTAATTCATTCCTAGAAATCTGTCAGAGAGAGAATTGGTTGGGCATAACCAATGAAGTTCTAATATACAAGGAAGATTATCCAAAAATTCCAAAATATGCTCCAAGGTATATTCCAACAGAAGTACTGGAGCAATTAAATGAGCATATAAACACTCTGCCAAAACAAGTTGCTCGCATGGTTCTAATTCTTCAAGAAGTTGGAATGCGAGTTTCTGAGTTGTGTCAGTTAAAGTTTGATTGTATTGCTCAAGATGCAAAGGTTAAATGAGAAAAAAATAGAAGCGCTCAAGGATGCTGCTGAACGAAAACGTCAAGATGCTTTGCTACGAACTGACCAAGCAATTAATCGATTGATCAAGCAGGGTAAGCGTATTAACTTTCCTTCTGTTGCTCTTGAAGCTGGTGTATCAGTTACCTACCTTTATAAGTATAATGAACTGAGAGAGCGGATTGAACGTCTCCGCAATCAGCAGGAACCAACTGTTGATAAATCGAGTCTGACACAACCAGCAACAGATAATTCAAAAGCTGTTATTATCGAGAATCTTAAGCAGCAAGTTAATAAACTAAAAGCGGAAAACCGAGGATTACGCGACCAAATTGAAATGGTCTATGGACGAATGCACATTATGAGAGCGGTAGAGCAGGAAGTAGAAGTTTTAAAATCAGAAAATTCTAGACTTCAAACTGAAATTCATTCCTTAAAAGAGCAGTTGTCAGAATGCCGTCAAGATGCTAAACTAAAAATCAATTCTCCTTCGGATTTTCAGAGTAAAGTAGCTTTTTTAGATTCTCCAACTCAAAAGAGTTCAACCATTAGTAACCAAATTAAATCAGAGCTTAGTCAAATAGGAATTGAGCTTAATACAACTTTGACTAAAACAATTCAGTCGGCAAGAGAAGAACTTGTTCTTAGTGCTATAGAAGCTCTGAAAGTGGCAATGACTACTGGCAATATTGAAAGACCAGGAGGCTGGTTGAACAAGGCAATCAAGAACGGTTGGAAACCGAATGAAAAACATCTCCCTCAAGATAACGTGGAGCGAGACATCTTTAACTCGTGGTTTGACCTGGCATATAAACAGAGATTAGTTCTAGCCAGCACTCTTGGAGATGATGGTCAGATCTATGTTTACACTCATGACGGCGTATCACTCCCCTTTCAACAGATGCTAACTGAGTACCCATTAGAGAGGCTTAAGTCATCGTTGTGAAAAATATAAACAAGGTAAAAGCTTTATATAGCCTACGTTCTGAACGTTGTGGACGAGATAACTTTAAATACGTGTAGCAAACGTCTTAAAGTCCTGAGATTTCGTTTTCAAGAAGCTTTGTTTAAAAACCATCCGGCATGAACACAGAAATAGTCTGATTTCGGTTTTTCCGATAAATCCTAAAGTCGCTATCCAAGGTCATTATCGAACTTTCTGGAAATAGTTCAGTCATTCTCACCAAGCAGGCATCAGCTAATGACATTGGTACAGATTCAAACCGTTGCATCTGAGCTTTGATCGTAAGGGCTTCTTGGTTTAAATCCAACATCACTCGAATTGTGCCACTACTTAATAAATCCATGATGGCGGCATATCCTCTATGAGTGTTTTTAAGTAAGAAGCACGTTTCAGCAATCACTGCTTCACAGGTTAGTAGAGGCGGTTGGACTGTTGACCATTCCTGCTTAACCCAATTATGAAATTGATCTTGATGTTTAAGCAATGCAACTAAAGGTCCCGTATCAATTAAAACAAATTGCCTGATCAAGCTCCAAAACCTTCCATATATCTCTTATTCGTTGATAAATCTGGTGGACCGCCATCCAAACAACCTATAATATCACCTGCTGCCAATAGAGCCGACATCTCTTTTTTGTCAACAGTTGTTTGTTTAGCTTTTGCTTGTAGAAATTCAATAAAATTGAGTGCTTCCAATTGCTGGTCTGGTGGCAGTTTCTTCAGTGCTGTGATCGCTAATTCTTCTGTTGTCATAACCTATTGCTCAATCAACTCAAGCTTATTAAAAACTTGCTCTCAATCAATTATGATATACCACGTTCGCACTTTGGTAAATTAACTCGCTTATGAGCCGAATCATCACAGTCTTTAACCAGGCGGGAGGTGTTAGAATCTGGGCTACCACCTAGCGTTAAATAATGCGCCTAACACACCCTACTGAAATTTAATGTTTAGTTTATAAATGACCTTTTACTGCTTCTAGTATCTATATGAACAACTCACAATCATGGCATATTGTCAAGCGCCCTGCGGACAACTGCGAAATAGTCCCCAGCAATGAAGTAGCTGAAGAGAATAATCCTGAGATTATTGAGCAGTGGGGACCTTTTACTTCTGAAAGCGAGGCGATCGCTCGTCCAATCGGATTGATTCGGTCAGGCAAATGCCAACCAGTCTAAGAATTATGAATGATAAATTATGAATTATGAATGATAAAAATTTCATAATTCATAATTCATAATTTATTTCTCTGCCCTTGTATTGCCTTGAGTAGCAATTTCTTTGCGTAAAACTTCTACTGCTTTAGCAAATTGAGGGTCTGCGAGGGTGCCGATTTTGCTGCGATCGTGCAGCCATAAATCCTGACGCTGAGCATCCGTTAAATCTACCTTGACATCTGGATCAATTCCACGCTTATTAATATCACGATTCAGGGGAGTATAGTATTTAGCAATTGTCACTGCCATTCCTGACCCATCGTCTAGAGGACGCACTGATTGCACTAAGCCTTTGCCGAAGGTTCGACTACCAACCAAAACAGCACGCTTATTGTCCTGCAAGGCGCCTGAGAGGATTTCACTGGCACTAGCTGAACCTTTATCCACCAGCACTACCAGCGGTTTATTTGTCAAAGCGTGTCCGTTTGAAACTTCCCGTTCTACTTCTCCTTGGCGGTCTTTGGTAGAGACTATGGCGCCTTTATCCATCCACATCTGGGCAATTTCTACACTAGAGAAGAGCAAGCCGCCCGGATCGTTACGTAGATCCAGAATATACCCAGATACCTGTTTATTTTCTAAATTTGTGATGGCATTCCGCATTTCCTTACCAGAGTTGGCACTAAACTGCTTCAAGCGAATATAGCCAGTGTTTCCTGCCGGAGTTTGCACCTGAGAATACTCTACCGGATGAATTTCAATTTTAGCCCGTGCGATCGTGAAATCTTTTTGTTGACCACTCCGTAGAATTGTCAGATTGACTGTCGTTCCTGCTTCGCCTCGGATCAAGGCAACTGCGGCGTTGGTATCCATTCCCTCCGTGGTTTTCCCATTGATTTTGATGATGACATCCTTTGCTAAAAGACCAGCTTTAGCGGCGGGTGTACCCTCAATGGGTGCAATTACAGTCAGCTTCTTGCCATTTTTCTCATCTGGACCAATTTGGATACCAATACCCGTAAGTTCGCCAGAGGTGTCCACTTGCAGACTCTTGAACTCTTCGGGGTTCATAAACCGGGTGTAAGGGTCATCTAGCTTCTTCAGCATTTCCCGGATGGACTTGTAAGCATCCTCCTTACTACTGTAGGACTTGCTTAGGTACTGTTGACGAACAGCCTGCCAATCTACCTGATTAAAAGTACCGTCTACGTATTGGCGATTAATAATTTGCCAAACTTCATCTACTAATTCCTTAGGACTTTCTTTAAATAAAGCCTGTCCTTTTGAGTGCATGCCTAAGCTAGTAAATGCGATCGTTGATAGCGTTACCGCTGTAGCACCCACCAAAACAAGCCCATTTCTTGTAATTACCATAATGACTGCTGCACCAGACGGAAAATATATTAAATCGGTATGCTCAATCTAACACAGGGTACTACTGTACAGATCGAGCATATATTTTTATTTCAAAAAAATGCCTTGTAATCCGGCGACCACAAAGGTCGCCAGTACAAAACTTCTGAAAAACTTTAAGGATCTACCCAGCGACCATCTGCCTTAATCAAGTTAATCAACTCCTCTACACCTTCTGCTTCTGGAACTTTTTTGATTTCTTCTCTTCCACGGTACAGAGAAATAAATCCGGGATTCTTACCAACGTAACCATAGTCAGCATCAGCCATTTCTCCCGGACCATTGACAATACAACCCATAACTGCTATGTCTAGCCCTGTCAGGTGTTTAGTTGCTTCTCGGACGACGTGCAGCACTTCTTCCAGGTTAAACAAAGTACGTCCGCAGGAAGGACAGGCGACGTACTCCACCATGGTTTTTCGCAATCCCAAAGCTTGCAAAATACTGTAGCAAACGGGAATTTCTTTTTCTGGTGATTCCGTCAGCGACACACGAATTGTATCGCCAATGCCATCAGCAAGTAGTGTAGCAATGCCTGCAGTTGATTTAATCCGTCCGTATTCTCCGTCACCTGCTTCCGTCACACCCAAATGTAGGGGATAATCCATACCCAGTTCTTCCATCCGCTTTGCCATCAGGCGGTAGGCGGCTACCATCACCGGCACCCGCGAGGCTTTCAGGGAAATTACTATGTTGTGGAAATCTAGGGATTCACAAATGCGAATGAATTCTAATGCCGATTGCACCATCCCTTCTGGAGTGTCACCGTAGGTGAATAACATCCTTTCACCCAAGGAACCGTGATTGACACCAATCCGCATCGATTTGCCTTGATCGCGCAGGGAAATCACGAGAGGTTCTAGGGTTTCACGGATTTTTTCGCCGATTTCGTCAAATTCAGCTTGTGTGTATTCGGTTCTGTTGGAGTTAGGCTTCTCAAACACATATAATCCCGGATTAATCCGTACTTTCTCTATATGCTGAGCAACTTCCAAGGCAATTTTCATACCATTGTGATGCACATCGGCAACAGTTGGCACGTCTTGGTAAGTTTTGATTAATTTTTGTTTAATTTCTGCCAAAGCTTTGGCATGAGCCATACTTGGTACGGTAACACGAACAATTTCGCAGCCTATCTCATGTAGACGACGAATTGCTGCCACGGAACCTTCTATATCGAGGGTGTCTTCGTTAATCATCGACTGCACCACTACAGGGTAACCTCCCCCAATGGTGACGTTACCAACTTTCACGGGACGTGTTTTGATCCGCTTGATTGTGGTATCAAAGATGGGTTCACTAGAAGCAGTGTTGGAATTTGTAAGCTTAGGCAGCGTTTGCATAACCTGTTAGGTAATTTTGTGTAGCGACTGGGTCAGATTTTAAAACATTCTGTTTCCCAGAGTGCCATATCACGTGCAAGTTTGGGTGATGAAATTGGAGAAAAAGGGGAGTGGGGAGTGGGGAATGGGGTAGAGACGTTCCGGCGGAACGTCTGTACGGGAATGGGGAGTGGGGTATCTGATATCTTGCATCATTCGATAGTTCGTGTAGGGTGGGCACTGCCCACCAACGCAAAAATAGGCCCACCAAGTCAATGGTGGGCGATGCCCACCCTACAAAAATAGCGTTATTGCAAGGAGTGCAAGATGTGATGTATGATTTATGATTTATGACTAATGACTATCTCTGTCATTCATTCGATACCTTCTGGGGCGGCTTTGATTGAAACTGTACTCCCTAACTATTGTATAAGTAATTACCATAGCTGTAAACTATACAAGCGTGGCTTGAATGATACGTATTTGGTGGAAACCGAGCAACAGAGATATATTCTACGGGTTTATCGGCATGGTTGGAGAAATAAGCACGAGATAGATTTTGAACTGGAACTACTAGCATTTCTACAGGCTCAAAACCAGCCTGTTGCATACCCCATTGCTCGAAACGATGGCGGTTTCACAACAGAAATTATAGCGCCAGAAGGAACCCGCTATGCAGCTGTATTTTCCTACGCACCCGGTCGTACTGTCGAGGAAAAACTTGATGATATACAAAGCTATCGTTTAGGAGAAGCACTGGCAAAAATTCACCTGACCCTAGACAAATTTCAAAGTAGTTTTAGCCGCCCTCATTTGAACAGCGAATACTTGCTTGATTGGTCGATGAAGGCTATTACACCTTTGTACAAGCATCGAGAAAGTGATATCGATTATCTCCAAAAACAAGTAGACAAAATCAAAAGTCAGCTTGAAACATTTAAACTACCTTTTTCAGCACCTGCTTATGGAATTTGTGTCGGCGATGTTCATTCGGGAAATGCCCATTTTACAGAACAGAACCTCCCGACTTTATTTGACTTTGACCAGTGCGGTTACGGTTGGCGTGCTTTTGATATTGGCAAATTTTTGCACGTAGCACTAAGGATGAAGATAGAGGTTAAAGTTAGAAACAGTTTTATTGAAGGATATCAAACTATTCGTAAACTAGAAGATGCTGAACTGGCATCAATTCCTGTGTTCGTGAAAGCAGCTCACATTTGGGTGATGGGAATTAATACAAATGCGGTTGGTGATGTTTTGCCTTATGGTTGGTTTACTGATGATTGGCTAGATGGGCGGTTGGCGATGTTAAGAAGTTTGGATGATGTAGAGGGTTAAATAGAGCAGAAAAGAGCAGATGACAATGGGAGGGTTACGAGGGTAGAGTTGGGTTACATTCTTTACCAGGCTCGGAAGAATTTTATGAAAATCAAGGCATGATTAATTTGGGTGAAGATGAAGACTACGACGACCTAATTTATTTTAAGTATGGAGTTCGTCGTTCCCCTGGATAATTTAGCAGGATTACGTGATAAGTTACCAAGAAATACCATACAATTTATCCAATTGTCTCTATCATATATATGATAGAAATAATAGATGTAAGTGATGAGTCAGCAAAAACCACCATACAATCAATCCACCCCTAACCAAGACAACGCGATAAATCCGATGGATTTGTTGAAAGATGAAGAATGGTTGAGAAAAGCTATCGAAGCTGAGGACAAAGTAGGTGGTAACATAGGCGCTTTCCTTAGATTGGGGTACTGCATTTGGCGAATTAATGCTCAACTTTGAACTCTTGGGACGTTTAAAAACGTTACGTATTTCTTTAAATAGAGAAGTGCGGTTACTACTTAATAATTGGAATTTAGGAACAGCTACACGAGTTGTAGTAAAAACTGCATTCATAGAAAGTGCTTCGAAGACTAAGATTACCAACACCAGATGTAAGAGAACGCATACTTGCTGTCTTGGAAATGGATGAACTTTATTGTGAAGAGTTCATTTCCGATCAACAGATACTGCGCGAACTGGTAGGGGTGTTGCCGACACAGTCAGATTGGGAAACCATTGCAGAAGTTGCAGCAGATTCAGTAAAAGCACAAATTATGCAGCAAGTTTCTTTTGAGAAAATTTCCGCGTAGATTGAAGCAGGTGCGTTTATTTCCTTTTCCTTGTAACAAAGGTCAGTCAACAGATTATGTTAAATGGAAAAGCGCTATACCAAGTTGCCAAAGATAAGATTGTTTGAATTAGAGTCCTCTTCTGGTCTTGCTTCAGGCAAATGATACGATCTTAGACGACTTCGCATTATGGCTTTTTGATGCCCTCATAGTAGCAGCAACTGCACCGCGTTGGGGAGATCCATAAAAATAAATCCCCAGCCTTTGGATAAGCCTAGAAAAATAGGGCATGCATCAGATTCAAGACCCTCGTAATGGAAAAGGCTTGCCCACATGGTGGGAGATTGGCGGGAACTAATGGCGCATTCTGCGTTGAGCTTTTGGTGAACGATGAATTCGTAGGGGTATCGTTCTTTTGGGTCGAGAGATTGGTTGGTGTTGGACTGGTGTTTTTGGCGGATAGGTAAGGACTGTTTGTGGGGGATTTTGGGGTGCTGAGAGTCCTGGCTGGAGAGAATTGTTAGTTCCGCTTACCCCGTCTCCCGAACTTTTTAGTGTTTTTGTCGTAGTGGGCGTCTTCGGGTTTGTATTTTGGGAGGTGTCGCTACTGCCAGTATTGTCCGTACTCTTAGAGTCGCCGCTAATACTTGTTTTTATTTCAGTAGTATTGATGCTATTAGCTGGATAATCGTCACAGAGATGGCGAGTGCTTTCACTGACATTCGGGTTATTTTGCAAATAATCACGCACGCGATCGCAACCTTTGGCAAGTAGTTCATCTAATTTACCAATTCCCCACAACTTAGCAGTGCCGTCTTCGCCAATGGTAGCTAGCATACTACTGTCGGGACTCAAAACTACGCTTTTGATTTTGTGCTCAGGGTCTTTAAATTCTCCCATCTTGGTTCCATCCATATACCACAAGCTAACAGTACCGTCTTTTTTGACAAAGGCAGCTAAGCTAGCATCATTGTTAGAACTGATACGTGATTTTATTATCTAGAGTATTAGTCACTAATAATAACTGACCATTGCGGTCGAAACCAGCACCGATAATTTTGTTTTGAGGAACTTGGAATTGCTGGTATCTGTCGCTGAATAAACTCCACAAACGGGCAATACCATCTTCGGCAACGCTAACAAGTTGAGTGCCACCCTGATTAAAAGTGAGGCTTTTAATCGCACATGAATTAAGAATATCGCGATCGCTACTCTTCCCTTCAACCCACTTTTTAGTAAGTTTAATATAAACAGGACTTACGCAACTGGCATAAGGCGATCGCCACATTTAGTACATAAGTAT
>CAZZYE010000105.1:0-13243 GCA_964658145.1 uncultured Stigonema sp. | reverse complement strand
AGCCTCCAGTGACGCACGCACCACAGGTTCAAAATTATCAGGCTTGCCCATCCGCACCAAGCCTCCCATTGTCCCCTCGGAGTCTCCGGCAGCCGTATAAATTAGTACTGCTGCCATTGGTTGTTTAGGGTTATCCGACACATATAGTCTTTCTCGCAGTGCCGCTGAACTGTAACCGCACTCAAATGTCAGCCGATTCATCAGCAAGTGAGCAAATGTATGTAAAAGTATGAATCGCGGTGTGATACGACCTTGCCGCAAATGCTGCGGTTTCTGCATCTGTTGGTAGCGTTTTACCAGTGGTTGAACTCGGTGAGTAATTTCCTTACCGTGTATCTTTAACCACTGCTGCAGGCGATTCTCGTTGAACTCAATAAATATACCTTCACCGTAAACAACATACGCAGGCAACCATAAATCCTGTGGCGGAGTCTGTCGCAGTAAGGATTGTAGATCTGGCAAAGATTGGTCTGTTTCCGGAAATATGCGGGTAAATCCAGTTAAAACTCTGGTTTCTTTAAGCTTATCAACTAACATTATTTGTGAAAAATAACGAGCTATATCTGGTTCATAATCGCTCATATTGCTCGCCCGAATTTTAAGATTCTCTTCATGGCGCGTAGTTTGAAGCACGTTGAATTCTTCCCGCCGAAAACTTGTGCCAGGGTCATCATCTTCAACATCATCTATATTGCTATCGGCATCCTTTTGTGATAAGATAATTTTCAAGGTGGCTTTAATCTGTTCATGAGAAAAAGGTTGCAGCAAGTCAGGATATTGCCCTTTAAGAAATTCAGGTTTAATCTCAACACCAGCAATTGATAAGGTACTGATCAGGGTTGAAAGTGGTGGTTCCTCAAAAAGGGTAATCAGTTCGCTGTTATTACCCCTTTGCAAATAAATTGCACTTCGGATGATTGCATAGTAAACGTTGGTAGCACTTCGCAGTGCACCCCGTAGCTGACAAGAGCAGGGTTCACTATCTTCTGTACCCAACCAAGGACGTTTACCTTGGCAAAGAAAGTGAGAATCACCATTTTCGAGGGATTTACTTAATCTGGTTTCATCACCATAAACTTCAGTAATTCCCCCAAGGTTACGTTCTACACCACACTCACACTTCACTTTTAAACCAGCAAGAGTTGCACTACCAGTTCCGATTAAGCGCAGCGGTTTGTTGCAAGTTGGATTAGCTGATTTATGCACCCATTCTCTCCAAGGAAAATCTTGGACATGACCGCGATCGCACATAGCGATAATCGAAACCTGCGCCATGTACTTCGTCTTTTTCTTGCCTTCACATTCCAGGCATTTAACTTTACCACGGACAGTGAGGGGAAAGTTTTCTAAGCGATGACACAAATTACAAAAATGCCATTGAGGAAAGCGTAAAAACGGGACAGTTAGATAAGCATTGGCAACCCCGTCTCCTTTGTTAGTTTTTCTAAAGTCGGGTGGTAGGCGAAAATGATCCACTCCTAAAGAATGCGCTAAACGCCATTCCTCAACCTTAAATTCTGACGGATCATCAGCTTCGCTATTATCTTCACGCTTGTACCAGTGGTCGAGTCCAGCTGCGATCAAAGACGTACCATCCCTCACCACCACCATCGCACCAACGCCAAAAGGTACAATTAACTGGGCGCGTCTGATTGGACCTTTAGGCATCTGCTTCTACTCCTGGGTTTAAGTAAAGGTTTGTAATTTCTGCTTGACATTCGGCGTCTACGTTTCTCATCGACATCGGTGTTGCCCAAGACAAACGCTGCGATTCTTTACTGGCGTAATCCCCTGCTACCCTAATGAGGGGTATATCAGCGTTATCTTTACCTTTGATTTCCCAGTTTGTGCGTTGCCAACTTTGCCATTGTTCTGAGCGCTTTTGAAAAACCTGCTCGAAATTTTCCACCTCAGTTGGGTCTATTAATTTTATGCGTGGTAGGAGAATTGATCGCAGCTGCTCGATCAGATTTTTTGGGTACGGGTAAGGTGCTACGCCTTGCTCTCCAACTTGCCGGACATAAGTTGTCATAATAGCGTGTAGCGCTCTATCTAAAACTGGTGGTGAAAATGGGGTGACGCTAGTTGGTTCAACTTGTGCGTAAAGTCGCTCGTGATAACTGCGGAATTTTTCAAAGTGCGAGCGATCGCGTGGTCTTGTCGGACTATATATTGTCATAACTAGACCGGGACGTTCCCACCACCGACGCCCAACACGCCCTGTGACTTGAATATACTGAGAAGTTGACTTTGGCTGACCAAATACCGCCATCAGGGATAGTCTATCTATATCAACTCCCACTTCAAGAATGCTAGAAGCGAGACAGACATCAACGGGTGGTTGATTACCGCTATTGTCGCATTTGATTTCTAGTTTGCTAATAGCTTCAGGAACTTGATCGCTGCGTATCCGCCCAGTTAACTCTAAAATATGCCACAGCTTACGTATATTTTTCCGCTCTAAACCTAATCGGTTTTGAATTACCTTTAAGTAATCGGGTACTTCTGACTGCAATAAAGATAAAGTAGTTCCTAATTCCCTAAGACTGTTAAAAAATACTAGCAACGTCCACCAAGGATCTCGTTCCTCAACTGTAAGTGGAACTGGTGCTTGCAGGAGAGAGGCAAAGCTGCGTCGTGCAGTTTGCAAAGACTTCTGACCAATCCCATAAACACCTACATAAATTCGACCGTGTTGCAATGTTCCATCTGAATTCCGAGCATAACGAGAGAAAAATGAATCCTCAGCATCAATTCCCGGTGGAGGAAATAGAACGACATCCTCACGCCCATACAGTGCTTTTACTTGCTCAGCATAGCGGCGTATGGTTGCCGTGGAACAGACAATTTTTGGTTTAATTTCTTGTCCCTTGCGTCGGTCAGTGCAAAGTTCTTCAATCACAGTTTCATACAGTCCCACTACTGAACCAAGACGACCAGAAATCAAGTGCAACTCGTCTTGAATAATCAACCCAGGTGGTGAATTTTCTCGTTGCCCATTAGAACTAATTCCAAATAGCGCCCTTGCCTTTTCTGCGTAACTCCACGCTAGTAGTGCAAACTTATCGACTGTGCCGATTATTAAAGAGGGGCAGATTTCGTAAATATCCTCGTCAATAATGTAAACTGGTAATCCAGTATTGTGGAATGCACAAGCATTGTCAGGACATTTGAAAATAACAGTTTCACCACTTTGCACATACCCTAAAACTTTAGGCGCGTTTTTTGGGAGGCTACCATGATAACGACCCAACTGAGCGCTACACCAAGGACATTGACTTAAAAGAAAACGGTTTTCTGCTGATGAACTTTTTTGAAGTAGTCCTAAAGCGTGTATGGCATCTTTGCGCTTATTGGGAGTAGTTTCACCGCCTACCCAAATGCCAATAGAGAACGGCTCTTTACCCAGTTCTTTTTCATTTTGACGGCGGAGATACTCCATCGCGCAAATAAGTGCAGAAGCCCGTAGAAACTGTTGAGCAGTTAGTAGCCTGAGAGTATAGCGCATTAAAACATGAACGCCTATATCCTGCGTATTTTTGAGGCGGCGCATGAAAATTGCGAATGCTGATAAGCCCAAATATGCCTCAGTTTTACCGCCACCAGTGGGAAACCAAATTAACTCAACCGTGCTACGTTCTGGAATATTGCCATCAGCAGTAGACTGGATGGACATCAGTATAAACGCTACTTGAAAGGCTCGCCATTTGCCGCGATTTCCACTTATTTGCAAAGGGTTAGGCGCTTGATATGGTTCAGAAAAAGTGAATCTTTTGGCGACATTATCGTAATTAGCATTGCGCAGATCGCGGCGACTACAAATTTGCTGTAGTAATATGGCGTAATTTGCTAGTTGAAATGCCCTTTTAGCTGTGGTATTCTTCTGTAAGTAATTCAGCCCCTGTCTCATTCTCTCTGCTGCTCTTGTACATTCATCTATGTGCCGACAAGCTGCTTCTTGGTATTTTGCATCAAGAGAGGAAATTTCATTTTTTCTTTCTTCAATCCACTGTTCATAGAGGTTAACAACCTGCGCTAAAGCCGCAAACCCATCATCACCCTTTACCAGTCCAGCTAAGGGAGCCATAGGTACTTCTATATCAATATCAGGGGTGATGCTTGGGGTTTCAACAGTAGGAAGACATTCTGCAATTACAGTTCTAATGCCAGTAATTGTTTTTTTATCCCAGTTAGCTGCACAGCCATGACCAACCGCGTAGGTTTCCATTTTGCGGTAAAGTAAGGCTAAGGATTGTTCCTCATCATCAGAATTTATGCCTGCTTTTGGATAAGGTAAGATTTGCGCCTCACCGCTTGGTGAAATAATGGTTGCTTGAAAACCTGCTTGAAATAAACTATTCTCATCACTAGAACCGCTTGTACGGTTAATCAGACAAACAGTTAATAAACGGACGCCTTCTCGTTTTTCTTTATCTGGTCTAGAGAAAACTTCAATACTCAGTTCAAGTCCGTCTATTTCTTCGCTTTCAACGAATTTCCTTTCTTTTGGGCAACAAAGTTCCTCAGCCGTAAACTCTGCTGTAATAGAAACTGGGCTACGTAGCCACCAATCACGTTTATTTTCCTTAACTTTAACTTTTTTCTCTCGATAACGTCCACAATTATTAGCTATAACTCTCAGTACAGAATCTCTAGGAAACTCTGCCAAAAAACTAATACCCATACTACTGGGTTTCCATGCATTAGCGGTTGATAAATCAAATGTGTCGGAATCATCTTCAGAGATTTCGGCTATTTTTTCTTTGATATTTTCGATATTTTCCTTAACCTCATCTGTAATCAGATTTTCATCTTCCTGATTGTCTTGGATAGCATCTTTATCTAACTTGTTTGAGTTTAAATCTTCAGCTTCTAATTTTGTACACCGTGGGTAAAGAACGCCGACACCGTATCTTACCGATGGTGCATCTCGTTGGAGAATTTCTTCGCCGTTTTCTTGCTTCCAAGGACTATAAAAATCTTTTTCAGACTCGAACTTAATCTCACCAGAACATTTAATCGTTTTTCCCTGGGGTGATGGTCCTAGAAGCTCTTCTCGTAATGATTGAATAATTTTATCTCTATTACCTATATGGTCAGTCATTGATAAACTCACTCACTATCTACTGAAAACGGATGGGCAATTTTTGATGCAGGAACGATAATGTGTTCCGGGTTAATATCCATCACTCGAAATGCAGTGATGCTACCGCCATCTACTTCGGGAAGTTTAAAATCCATTTTGCCTAGTTGTACTAGCGGTTTTAGGTCAGAATTACAAACCCGGTTAATAAGTAATTGACGAATCTGGTGACCAGCACTTTTGTGAGCGCTAACAATTTTATTTGCAGCTTCATGAAATTCGTTTAACTTATTTCCTAAATCGACAAAACACAAGATAGCGTCAAAGTCTCTGTCATCCTTGGGTCTGATACTTGTTTCAGATAGCCAATTGCGAATGTTTTGTTCAGTTTTTGCCAGTTTAGAACCTAGTTTGACAAGTTCCCAGCTAACATTGTGTAAACTTCTCAATCTGACAGCATCCCTCAGACGACTTTTCCAAAGTTTTTGTAACTCTCTAAGGTGTTGAGCTTCATTTCCCAAAATGCGATTTGCCACGGGAATTATATAGTCACCACTCCCAATTGTGCGTAATACAATGAACATACCTTGCTCTATATCGGCAACAGAAATTCTATTTACCTGTGATGCACCATCTTCTTCTAGGTCAATTACAATTGCCTTGGCATCTACATCAAGAAATACAGCTTTTTCTCCCGGTAATAAAAATAAACGTGCCTCTATATCTTCATCCTCAACACTATCTTTTGAGGAATTGTGAAAATTTTTAGCAATCTGACTCAAGTTAATGGTATGTGGTATAATTTCATCAGAATTGAGATATTCTGCTAGTATAAAATCATTATTTTTCCTACTTACTTCTTCTGTCTCGGATATCAGCTTTTGGACAACAGAAGGAGATGTTAGTATGTTGTTTATAGAGCCAATAAACACAGGTTTTGGTTGCCATTTATCCTTTATCCAACTGTATTGAACTACGTGAATCTCTAGTGAGCGTGGTGCTGTAAAAATATAGTCAGGAAACCAACGAGTTGCTCCTACTACAATTAATGTTGTGTAGCTGGTGAAACCACGTAGTTGTGATGGAGCTAATGTTTTTATGTTGCGGAGTTCAGGGTTAGTAGCTAGTACTTCTTTCACAGCAGGAATTAAGCGAGGTTCTTGGATTAGCAAAGCTATATTTTTTTTGTGAATTTCTGTCAACCTTTGTACAGAGTCCAGCATTGGACTATGATTTAATTGTGACAAGCTGACCCAAGTATTGAAAATATTATCTGCTGCTGATGTAAAATTGGGATAGCTAAACTTGCATTTTGCCAAGTGTTTTCGGAGGTCTTCAATAGTTTCTGGTTTACAGGCTGAAGAATGGTTAAACGGTAGTGGTGCTGCACACAAGTTAAATCGATACTGTTTTAGAGTACGGAAAAATTTTTTCCAGTAATCGTCTTTAGCATCTTCGCCGAGTGACCGATAAAAGTTTTTCAGCAACAGGCAAAAATCATGGAACTCAGAATGTTCTGATTGATAATGATAGATTTTGCTCTGACTGCTACAGTCATAAATTTTGTCAACATCTGCTAGGGAAATAGAAGTCATTGACGTGCTTCCTGATAAAGAACAATTTCAACAGGAGGGGGAATAGTGGGAAGATTTAGTGTCTCGTCAACCTCAACACGGTTACTATACTCGTAGTTGATAATTTCTACTGCTTCTTGAAAGTGTGGTTCTGTGCGATCAAGTAAAATAATCCAGTGGGAGTTACGCCAGTTATCCCGCCATTTAATAAAGCCAGATGCACCGTCGAATATAGTTACATAGGCTAATGATCCATTTGCTGTTTGTGGCGTTTTATTTCCTTTGATGGATAAAATCTCTGAACGGTAAGCTTGGTTTCCAGTTATGAAATTACGCGTTCGCAATACATCCTGCAAAGTACCTTTTTGAAAGGTATTTTCAGTAGATTTGCAGGCAAAACGGATATCTGTAATTTCATGTTTAATAGTGCTGATACTTCCAATAATTGCACAATCCAATCTAGGGTATGCAAATAAATCGGCTGCATTAACTTTGTCAATAAGAACATTAAGAAATTTATTATAAACAATAATACTTTGTCCTTTTGCTTTTTTAGGAAGATTCAAAACTGGTTTAGCGGCAATAGAAATTTTAGAGGATTCATTTTTAGAAACTAGATGTGTTAGACCACCAGTTTCTGTGCTTTGAACTCTAATACGGAGCCTTGGTTGACCATCGATGTCATTGATACCCTCATAAATGGCTGGAAGTTCTTTACCTTGATACTTAAAACTGACTGACGTACCTGTTTTTAATCTACGAATATCCGTAAAATGTCTATCAATATCAAATCTATTTGTATGAAATTTTTCTCTGGTAATAACAATGCCTAAAGCTGCTAAGGCTGAGGCATAATTTCTGGTAGGAAGAGCAAGACCTACCACTAATCGGTTTTCCCCAGTATTACTTTCGGCAACGTAACGCCCTAGATTAATAAAAAAGGTTCCCCACAACGGTAGTGGAACCCATTCGTTAAAATTATTACCAAAATAAAGATCATTTCTAGTTAATGCACATTCTACAGAATTACAAATTAGTGTTGACATGAACTCCTAAAATAATAGACTGTTGTAAAGCAGTAGCATTTAATAAAAACAGTTTAAAATGCATTTTTTGTTCCTAATATTTATCTTCAATTGGAGTTATAGCTGTTGGCATCAGTAATTAAACGGAATTTGCTTTTGGCTCAACTACATGAATTAGGTTATCAAGGCAGAATAAGATTACACGCCTTAGAAGGTGCGCTAGGATTTTACAAAAAGCTGCCAGTGGGACTGCAAGGGTTGTGGTCCCGACCCAGAAGAGCCGGACAATCTTGTGTATTTTGAAACACTACGGAAAGACCCATGACCCAATCAATTCCTTTCTCCTCCGGAGACGCTGCGCGAACACAATTTGATTCCTCTGATGATGTAACCCGGCACAAACGGTTGATGGAATTGGTAGAGGCGGAAGATGCTGCCAATGGGGAAGTTGGCTGCGGTCGAGATTGGGGAGATAAGCTTTCAGGTCAACTAATCACCTGTGGTATCAATATCTCGGATGAAAAACTGAGAACTCTGTTGAGGGAAAACCTGGGGCATTTACTCATGGAGCGGGACTTTGATTCAATTACGTCTCAGGTACGTCGTTTCGTTGAATCATTGGTACTGCAGGCAAAAACTCAATCTGAGCTTCAACTTAAACCACCAGCAACAACAGAGCAAGTTATCGAGCATATTCCGACAGAAGAACTTAGACAATTTTTTCAAGCAGAGTTAGGAGAGTTATTTGCCCAAACCTCTGTTGAGCAAATTATCCAGTTCACTCATTACTGTGTTCATAAAGCAGTGCTTCATCCTCGGCACACATGGCCCAAACCTCTCTGGGTGTTGACAACAGGCTCCAAACTCTACATTGCCTCTGCATCGGGATTTTCCGAGGCGATCGCACTTGTTAAAGCACAGTATCCTCAAGAAACTGAGACACTGTTCGTAGTGACTGTTGGCGGTGTGGTGACACCGAACCAGGTAATTTCTCTAAAAAGGGCAATGCTAGGTTCAAAGTAAGCTACTTTCCCGTTTAGTTCGTTCAATATCCTTTGGATAAACAATCGGTTTTGCTAGGGTTGTCCAACTTTGTCAAGCTTTAATGAAGCGGATCTTTAGTCCGTTCTTCTGAGGCACGTGCTTTGTAATACTCCCTCATAGACTCTTTAGAAATCATCTCATTACAGGGAGTATCTATCGGCAGTCCACCCCTTGCTTGAATCCAAGGATCTTCCTGATGGGTCATGCGCTCTAATTCGTAAGCGTCACAACTGAAGTAAATAGATGCAACTTCATTGAGAAAACTTTTGATCTCTTCAGAGAGTTCTGGTTCTTGTACCTCTTTGAGAATAGGTTTCCACCCAAATTCTTTGTATTCCCGATATAGAGCCGGAATTACAGGACCATGAACCCATGCCTCAAAATCTTCTTCAAACAGGGGAGTGCCGTAAATACCCAAATACCAAGCCTGAGCGTAATAAACCAGCTTTTGTAACTTCAGATTACTGATGTAGGAGCCAGTGTTATTTGCTAGGTTAATGAAGAATTCTGCGACATCATAACAGGTAAGCATGACTCTCCTCCTTTAAATATCTGCTGCACCAACCCTAAACCACTTACCTCTGTATACAGACTATTGCGACAAGAGCTTTTAGGGCTTCTGAAAAGGTAATATTTGGTCGTGCTAAAAAGGTGCGGTTTAAAGTATCCAGTCGATTCAATTCTGTAGAAGGGAAGACCAACAAGCAAGGCATCCGGTGGAAAGATAATCAATTGTGTTGGGGCAGTCTAAAACTACGCTCAATCATTGATGAATCCAACCCAGTTATAATGCATGGGTTGCAGTCTCCTATCAAGTATGTCCGCATTGTTAAGCGAGATTTGAACGGTAAGCGTCGGTGGTATGCACAACTTATTAACGAAGGCAAGCCTTATCAAAAAGAAAAGAATTATGTTTCTGATGGTTTAATTGGACTTGACCTCAATGTTAGAAACATTGCCTTTGTTGGGGACAAGAAAGCTGATTTGCTACCTTTTGCGGAACTCGTGCCTACCTACGAAAAGGAAATTACTGTGCTGCAAAGAAAAATGCAGCGCTCCCAAAGGGTAAGCAATCCAGATAATTACGAGCCAGATTCTGAGGTTAAGAAAGGGCATCGGACTATTACGAAAAAAGGTAAGGTCAAGAAAGGTAAACGCAAATGGAACCGTTCCAATAATTACAATAAAGCTGCCAAAAAGAAACGGAAACTACAGCGTAAAAAGGCAGCATACGCTAAAACTAAGAACCGTGAGATAGTCAACGAAATCTTAGGGCATGGGAAAAATATCAAGACTGAGCGCGTCTCGGTTAAGGGTTGGCAGAAACGTTACGGCAAGGCTATTTCTGCTAAATCCCCAGGATTCGTACAATCAGAATTAATTCGCAAAGCTGAAAACGCTGGTGGGTTGATTCATAAGTTCTCTACTCAGAAAACAGCGCTGTCTCAATCTCACTTAGACGGCAGTCGTGTTAAAAAGTCACTGTCCCAAAGGGTTGATCACGATGTTACTGGCATCAAAATGCACCGAGATTTATTCAGCGCTTATCTGAGTAGGCACGTTAATCAGGAAGATACGTTGCTATGGCAGGATGCTGCAAGTCAGTATTCGGGGTCGGAGCAGATCCTTTTGGACGCTTGGCAACGCTCCCAAAACCGCGAACAAGTAAGCTCGTCTGAAAGTGGGTTGATTGCCCCAGAGCGGTTGTCCGATAAGCCGAGAAATGCTGACCAGATAGCTGACTCTTCGGAGTTCGGGCAAAAAGTCAGTGACAACTCTCGGCATGAATCCGCGCTTTTATAAAGCGCGGTGTTTGCTCAAATTTGTTTCTAAATGACCATATGCGCTCACACAATACAATTGTATAGGATGCACGCTCACAAATTCGGTCGTTTAAGACGGACGAGCGAACACATAAAGGTGCAGCAGCCCATTTGGGGCATTGCTCTTAAACAGAATTGACCGCATTGTCAGGGCGGGGTTACCCCGCCCCTACGCATTTATCCTAAAATAAATATTTATACTTACTACATTACTTTTATACTGTAGTACCTTGTAAAAGAAATCTCGCTAACTCACAAAATCCCTCCCCTTCAGCATCCGTAGTGACATAAGCAGGTTGATGCTGCAACTGATTAGCATACTCCAGCACATTCGCTACACCCACTGATATAGGAAAACAACGCTGATCAAATAAACTTTCATCGTTGGGACTATCGCCTACAGTCACAACTTGTTCTTTTGTGTATTGGGGAAAATCTTCACGCAACACGTGTAACAACCCACGGGCTTTATCTTGTCCTAAAGGTTTGATATGACACTGCACGTTACTGTAGGTGAATCCCCAATTCATTTGCTGGCAGAGACGACTCAGGGTTTGTAGTTCATCTGTACTCAGACCTTGCACATCAAATGTCCAGTCAGTGATCCGAAAGCGATTATCAAAAGATTCTTGGATGTGGGGAAATTGGGTTTGTAACTGGTGAAACGCCGCCGCTAACTGTTGGCGATGGGCAACAAAGTCAGGAATGGGCGTTAAGGCTACTGGTGTCTCACTGCCAGATCGATAAAATAAACCGCCGTTTTCTGCTATAGCACCAACGACTGACAGGTAACTTACTACTCCACTCACCCACCCGGCTGAACGTCCAGTGACAATCAGTACCTTGAAGTCAGATCGTGCTAAATCCTCCAAAGCTTGCAACAAAGCGGGAGTAAATTTTCCTCTCGTAGTCAAAGTGCCATCCATATCTGTGGCAACCAGACGAACACTGGTAAAGCAATTAGTAGATGAAGCTTGAGATAGGGGTAAGTGTCTGTACATCTGCGGTTGGGGAAAAGCTGTAAAAAATAATAATGATACCGCAAGATGACACTCAGAATTTGGGCATCCTAAAGATTAGGAGTCAAGTTTTTCTGTTTGCCAACCATGTCAACCTTAATGTTTGTTGCCCAAGCCTCAGGCGCAAAGACTATAAAAGCATCTATCAAGGTGCCAGCGAGTGATCCACAAGCACCTCCACTTTTGGTAGCAACCGCTGGAGGACTAGCTTTAGCGGTAATTGCTCTGATTGTGTACGGCAAACTTCAAATGAAAAAGTTCGAGAAAAAAGTCAAGTTTGAAAAATTCCGATCGCGAGAACTAGAGAAAAAGTTTAAACTAGCCTTGGAAACAATTCGCAAAATGGAAACAAATCCTGACTTAGTTAACTCACGGGAATTTAACCTAGATTATCTGCGAATGCGGATGTCAGAGGAAGTATTTCATTTTGCAATTGTTAATCAAGTTAAAATCAAGGTCAAAGATAAAATTTCTCAAGCACTGCGTCCCAATCAAGCCCAACAAGGAGTAGTAGGTATTGCCAGTCACAGCGGACGGCAGGTGGATGAAATTTTTGATCTAGAGCATGAGACTGGCACTCCACCAAACACGAGTAAGCGAGTGTTGTTTCGCATTCAAATCCGGTTAATGAAGTTACCAACGCAAGCAACTTCCGCCACTATTAGCCAAATTATTGACTGTATTGAAACTTACCTTAGCCCCACAGACGATGAGGACACTTGGCAGCCGACAATTCAAGGTCGGGTTGCCAACATGCATTGGGATCAAAAGGCTAAGCCTACTCCCTTGTTGGTGCTGGAGCAATCAAACGAAGGTGTGAATGTTACTTTCCGTACCAGTCGCCAACCAAATGCTATCATACAGCCGCAGGATTTGGAAATGAAAAAACCAGGCTCTACTAGAAAAAAATCATAGTTAGTTGTTAGTTGTTTTTTGCTCTTGACTCTTGAGTCATAACTTTGCTTTGGGAATCACGGGCTAAAAGACCATCTTCCATTTCCACGATGCGATCGGCTATGTCCAAAATGCGGTTGTCGTGGGTCACTAATAAGATAGAAGTTCCCTGATCTTTAGCAAGACGCTGCATCAATTCGACCACAGCGCGTCCTGATTGTTTGTCCAAAGCTGCTGTGGGTTCGTCTGCTAGCACTAGTGGCGGACTATTTACTAAGGCGCGGGCGATCGCTACCCTTTGTTTTTGTCCTCCAGAAAGATTTTCTGGGAATTGATTAACTTTTTCCCCTAAACCAACTGCCTTAAGCATGGCTTCTGATTTAACAATGGCTTCTCGTGGAGAAATCAACTGATTCAATTCCACAGCCATTTGCACATTTTGCCTAGCAGTTAAGAACTCTAGCAAGTTGTGAGCTTGGAAAATATAACCAATCTTACGCCGCATGTTCACCAGTTTTGTCTGGTTGGCTCTAAATAGTTCTTTACCTAAAAATTTTAGACTTCCCTCTTGTACAGACCTCAACCCACCAATCAAGCTCAGTAATGTTGTTTTACCTGAACCTGATGGTCCAGTCATAATGACAATTTCCCCTGGATAAATTTCTAGATTAATATCAAATAAAATTTTTCTTTTCAGTGCGCCTTTACCATAGTAATGATTAAGGTTTTGGATAGCAATTACAGGTTCTTTGAACATCATGTTGTTAGTTGTTAGTTGTTA
>CAZZYE010000104.1:0-13294 GCA_964658145.1 uncultured Stigonema sp. | reverse complement strand
TTTTAGTCATTGACTTATTAGTACATCTGTTCGCGTTGAAAGGGCTGGGTGGGCAATGCCCACCAAAACCCGGATCTGTGCGGCATAGCCCTACCTACGTGTATTTCAAAAATTAAATAGGATTCCTATAGAGGAGTTAATGATGTCATCCGCATCCCTCTTATGGGACAGATTTAATACAACATCGCGGTCGGGTAGGCTGAAACAAACTAGCTACCAATTAAGTATCGACGGGCGGTGGGGAATTTTTAACGCGCAGGCGTGAGATGATCATACATTCCCACGCTCTGCATGGAAGCAGAAGAGATCAGCCTGCACAAATTCCATACCTGGGTAGGAGTTCGTGTAGCACGTAGAAGTGATGCGCTTGTAAAGCGTCATGAAATAGTTTCCAGTTACTGCTTAAGAATTTTGGGTCGTATGCAAAAATTTCGTCTTTAGTATCTACCTCTTTTTCTGTTCCCAAAGCTTGGTATTTCCATGAGTTTTTTCCTTTGGGAATATAAGTGATATTTGCTTTGCCAAAGCTGAAGAAGCCGTGTGCGATCGCGATCAACCATTTTTGATGTCTTACCTTGCGATCGCGATCGGTAATATTTTCCATCATATGAGCAATTAGAGCTTTATCATCCTGGGGAAGTCCTGGAACATCAGCGTCAGGGTTGCCTGCTAAATAACGCTGCATCGCTTTACACATATTATCAGATGCTTCTAAATAGTCTTTCGGATTGTCTCTAGTAATTTTTTCGCCACACCCATTTGTATAACCCCATCTTAAAAACGGTTTATCGGGATGACTAAGTACTGCACCATGCCCTAATGGCAATGCTTCACTAATGAAATAACCTTGCAAGCGATCGATCAATTTCCGATCTGGTTTTCCGTTTTCGTCAACAAGGTATTTTGCATGGTTAACCATATGGTTGATACCAGCAAAGCCCTGATGTGCCCAAGTATCTACATAGACATGCATTGTGATCCCAAGTCTATGTAGTCCATAGGGAGTATGACGGCGATTTATGCACTCTCTCACCATTTCTTGGGCAACATAACTGTTAGGGCGACAAATCAGTTTGTTGATAAACTTTCCGGACGGCTGTTGTTGAGGTGGAAGTCCACCATTTCCCGGCAAAAAATGAAATGGTATCCATACTCGATGAATGGCTAGCTCCTGAAAGTTTCGGTAGTCTACCATTTTGTGTGCTGAACTGATGCGATTGAAAATCACACCGTTATCAAACTTGATCAAACCACAATTGGTTGCATCATCCACATACTGGGAACAGTAAGCGATGATACTTGCGTGTTCGTGTTCAAACCCAGCCAACCGGGCAACGCAATAGGTAATACCGTGATGAAAATCAATTTGCATACCAAGTTCTGAGTCCTAAGTGCACAGAAGGAGACAAGGAAGATGAGGGAGTAGTCAATAGTCAAAAACCTTTAGACTATTGACTATTGATTATCTTCCTCCACTTCCCCTTAAATAGATCCAATGAACAAACGGCGAGACAACGTCCCCTTTGATCCTTACTACTTTGAGAAGCTGAGATCCAATGGCACTAACTTTTTGCTCGGCGACACCTTCCGCCACATTTTCCAAACGAATCATTGGTGTGGACCCGATTCAGTTTCGGGAAGTGGTGCTACTAGGAGCCAAACGCAACAGATCGAAGCTGAACTTCCAGGACTACTTAAGACATTACAGGTGGACGTACTCCTCGACCTACCCTGCGGAGATTTCAGTTGGATGCAATTTATAGACTTGCCAATTTCACGCTACATCGGCGCAGATATTGTGTCCGAACTCATCGCAGAGAACCAGAAGCGATACGGAAGCCAAAGATGTCAATTTATGACACTAGATTTGACAAGCGAGCCTCTACCGATGGCAAACCTATTATTATGCCGGGACTGCTTTGTGCATCTTTCTAGAGCAGATATTTGCTCTGCTCTCGATAACATCAGAAGGAGCCAGATTGCTTACCTGCTGACAACTACTTTCCCAAATTGTGAGGAAAACGAAGATATCACGACAGGCGATTGGCGCTTACTAAATTTGGAGAAACCACCTTTTAATTTTCCCACACCTATACGATTAATCAATGAGCAATGTAGCGAGTCCGATGGTCTGTATCGAGATAAGAGCTTGGGATTGTGGCAGGTGCAAGACATTCCTCTGGTGAATCCCCAGTAGGAGCGAACAGCCGTTCGCCCCTTTTAAAAAAAACCTCGGTGGTTCCGAGGTCAACTCTGATGATTACTAGCTTGATATTAACCACATCATCTTTCTTGGAAGTGCCTTCCCAAAGAGAGAGTTTAAAATAAGTTTGCTCGTATTAATGATTACATATGATGAATTTTGCCTCGCAGTAGGGGCGAACCGTCGTTCGCTCTATATTAGTCTTCACTCATGAAATGAGCCGCCAGCAATCGATTCATTAAATAATTCAATTGCGCTTGCTCTTCAGCAGACAGAGGAGCGAGAACTTCTGCCTCCACACGATGAGCTAGATCAAGTGCTTGCGCCAAAACCTCTTGCCCCTTGTCCGTTAAGACGATCGCATGGGCACGGCGATCGCGCGGGTTGGGAGTGCGCTTCACTAATCCACGCTGCTCCAAATAATCAATGTGTTGCACCATTGGTGCCCCATCAATCCCCATTTGATGCCCCAGTTCCACTTGAGAAAGTGGTCCTTGGTTGACAAGGGCAAACAGAATGCCGAAATGGTTAAGTCCGATGTCCAGCGCTGTCAGGGAGTGACTGAATAAGTCGCTACTTTTTTCACCTGCTGCAACTAAAAGCACAGACGTCGAACTTGCCATTGCCGGATGCAATAACAATGGCGTAGGCTGCTTGGGAAACCGCTTCTTCAAACCCTCGAAAAATGAACCTCATATTTATTTTATCACTTTATCACATACTATTAAATTATTATATTATTAATACATAAAACAGTTTAATCATTAAACTACTTTTATAATATACTATTGACTATTTAAACAGATTTGCTATGATGGCAGTGTTGTTGTTTTAACAAACTGCAGCGCACATACGTGTTGCAAAAAATACGTTGGGAAAATTGCAATGTCCAAATGCATGCGTTAATTCGTGCTGCTGATGAAAAGTTTTGCTTTTTGAAGAGGCTGATAATGCAAAAATTTCAATTTGGGATTCTGCTATTCACAGTGCTTGGTAGTTTGGCTCCATTGAGTGCCAGAGCAGGTTTAACCAGTAACTTAACTGTTGAGATTGATGGGCTGAGAAATCGTGAGGGGCAGGTTTGCGTAAGTATTTTTGCAAGTAGAAAAGGCTTTCCTAGTAGTACGACGAATGCAGTGCAGTCGGAGTGTGTGCCAATTACTGATAAATCTTTGCTAGTAACTTTTAAGAATTTGAAGTCAGGAAGCTATAGTGTGGCAGTATTGCATGATGCCAAAGGCGATCGCAAAGTTCATCGCAATGCCTTTGGAATTCCGACCGATGGCTTTGGGTTCTCCAGAAATCCAACAATTCTCACAGGTCCACCCAACTTTGGCGATTCAGCATTTGTGGTAGCAGGTCCAAGCACAAACATTCAAATTGAATTGATGTATTTAGGTGGCTAAAGAGAAGGGATAGCTGGGTGAACTACCCCGCCTTAACGCTCTTTTATTACTCTCATGAGAGTATAAGTAATTATAGTGAAGCGATCGCGCACATTTTACCGATTATGTCGCAATAACTGTGAATTACCGACATTTAAGTTGGTTTTTGCGTGAAGATTCTTACACATCGGATGAGGAAATATGCATCTCGGAATTTGGAATTATTTTTTGTGTCCCAAAGGTATCCACCGCATTTTTCTAATCCTCTAGGGAAAACATTGCCGGCCCAGTCTCCGCACAAGGTCGTATTGACGACCATCTCCATGTCTTTGAAATATCCAGGACACGGATTGAAACTGACGTAAGGGGTTCCCCATGTGTTCGGGTCAGGTGAATCTCCAAGGACATTCGCAGGGATGTCAGCACGCTTCCAGAACCAGATTTTGATTGTCTGGTCGTAGAGCCACTCGCAAGCGTATGCGCCTGATCGAGCATGATGCATGGAACGCATTTGGCAGCGATTTCTACCCAACCAACGATTACAAACCGATTTGGGAGGCAACACAAAAGACTCTTAGGTGAGAATACGAATTATTTTAACTGCCTCCTGATGAAAGCATAAAAAATCGGACAGCAGCTCCGTGGTGGATATATTATGAGATAGTTTATTAATCATTCTTTATCTCGCGTCTTTTTTAGAGCGGGACATCAGACTTAACATTTGCTGCTATGCAAACTGCTACAGCGCCTGTCCGGGGAGTCCGTTGGCGCATTCCAATTGTCCTTGCTGTCACAGTATTCGTCAACTACTTGGACCGCAACAACCTCTCGCTAGCCATACCACGCATTGCTCAAGATTTCGGCTGGACTGATCGCCAGATTGGTTCAAACGGTGAATTGCTATTAGCCGCGTTCTTTCTGCCGTATGCATTCTCGAACATGCAGCGAGAGCTCTTTTGCTGAGCGGTTCAGTCCTAAACGCAGTGTAATTGTAGCAATTACGGCATTCTCACTGTTTACTATTCTGAGTGCGCTGCTTGGGCAATCGCTCACGGCACTGATTGTGTTGCGCCTGCTTCTTGGGCTTGGCGAGGGTGTCCACATTCCAATGTTGAGTACGCTCACGAGTCGATGGTTTCCGGTAGGCGAGCGAAGCTGTGCCAATGCGATTTGGGGTGCAGGAATTCTATTTGCCACTGCAACCGCGCCACTGATAGTCGTTCCGTTGATCAATGTCATTGGCTGGCGTACTACATTTGCTGTACTCGGTGTAGTTGGTTTGCTGCTCTCAATTCCACTCGTTTGGTTCCTTGTACAGGATGAGCCGCGTCGCGATCGTCGTATGAGTGACGCTGAACTGGCATATATTCGCGCTGGGCATTATATGTCTGATGCAGCAATGAAAACGTGTAGGGCAGGTTATGTGCGCGATCGGCGATTCTGGCTGGCTGTCCTCGGTGGTATGCTCAATGCCTTCTGTGCCTTTGGTTTGCTCAACTGGTTACCAACCTACTTCAACCGTGCCAAAGGGATTGACTTTGAGCGCCTAGGATGGCCACTCGCGCTGGTTTTTGGAGCAGGCATCGCAGGTATCGTCTTGATGGCATACCTAGGGGATAAGCTCCAGTGTCGAACGCTGCTTGCTAGTGTGGGTTTTCTGATTGCAGGTGTTATGGTATACATGGCATCAAATGTCAACACGTTGGGATTGTTGGTACTATTGTTTGCGCTCGCAGTATTCTTCCAGAGCGCTTACGGTGCTCAAGAATACGCAATTATTCAACGTCTGTTGCCTGCCGACCAAGTTGGTGCTGGCACTGGACTGTATAACGGGCTTTCAGTGCTGTTCGGTGGTGTTGGTGGCTCACTGATCCCAGGCTCGCTTATTGCTACGACTGGGAGTTTCGACGCTGGAATGTTAAGCATCGTTGTGGGTGCATTGGTTGCGTCGTCGGTAATGTTTGTGCTAGCGCGGATGATTAGGTATTGACCACCTGGAGTTTCTGTATGGGGAATTTGTTAAATGTAAGATCGCATCAATTGTTCTCGTGGTGGCTTGCTATCTTGTAGCGCCTCCAGCTACCCTACGCGATCTATGTCTGCAAGTAGCTGTGAATAGCGGCGCGATCGCGATATTGTTGGGTAAATTAAGTTGAAAGCACGTTTTAATGAATCAAGTCTTAAGTATAGCAACTCCCAAGCAGGTAAGCAATTTTGTTGTTACCAAACAGCTAAGAGTCAAGCAGCTTATTATCCTTACCTTGGAAATGCTTCTGGCATTACCCTTAGGTTTAGTTCTGGCAGGGTTTCACATTGGAGGAGTAGCGTGGATATTTGGCGGTATTGTCTCTGGTGCCGTGGTACTTCAGGGGTGTCGGGTTTTCTATCACTATTCCCCTAAGCCTAACCGGACAGCTAGAAGGATTGGCATGACACTTGTGGGACTAAATGTTGGCTTTTCAATTGCCCACGGTAATCTAGCCAGTGTTGCTTCTTTTGTTCCTGTTTTTATTGTTCTCACCTTTTTCCTACTGCTGTGTGGGAGCTTTATTGGCTACATTTACGGACGCTTGAGCAAAACCAATTTATTAACGGCAATGCTGGCTACAGTTCCCGGTGGTATAGGAACTATGTCAGCTATCGCCGCCGATTACGGCAGAAATGTCGCCTTGGTGGCGCTAGTTCAGGCACTCCGCGTTACTACAGTAATATTTCTGATTCCTTTATTAGCAAGAGTATCAAGTGGTACATTTGTTACTACGCCAACCTCCACCAAAAGTGCCTTGCTCAGTCTTGATCCATCCTATTTAGGATTACTCTTGTTGGCACTGTTGCTGGGGGGATTAGGAGCTTATCTGGCGTTAAAATGCAAAATTCCTGCAGGCGACTTCTTTAGTGCCTTAGTGATTGGTATTGCGTTTAATCCAATGCTAGATTGGTTGCCTTTTATGAGTGATGTTAACTTTAGCCCACCGTATGAAGTCAACTTAGTAGGTCAAATGCTTTTAGGAATTACTATCGGTGAGTATTGGAGTGAGAAACCGACTTTAGAGAAAAAGACCATCGGTTACGCCTTGTTGTCTGTGGCTATGACTTTGGTTGCTTACGCTCTAGCCGCCATTCTGGCGATGCAATTAACATCTTGGGACTGGCTGACTTGTCTATTGGTAACAGCACCAGGAGGATCTGCGGAAATGATCTTAGTAGCCCTGGCATTGGATCATAATGTGGAAATTGTGACCACAGGTCATTTAGTGCGACTGATTGCGATCAACAGTTCTTTACCACTTTGGGTATTTCTGTTTCGCAGTCTGGAGGGTGAATTTTCAGAACCAGTTTAGGATTCACATCATCTGGGGCAGGGTTACCCCTAAGGTTATATTGTGGTCTACCCGACTGAGTGAAGTTCCCTGTAAAATTCAAAAGCATATGTATTAATGTATAAAATACGTACAGTACCTTTTGTAGCTTTTAATTAAATAAATTCGGCAAATATTTAAAAATAAGTATTATTTCTTATAAAGTAGTTTATACTTATAGATAGATTACACAAAACTAGGTGATATACATGGCTGACATTATTGATACTGCGGTTAACGCAGGTTCTTTTACTACCCTAGTTGCTGCAATCAAGGCTGCGGGTTTGGTAGATACTCTTAAAGGCGCTGGTCCATTCACCGTTTTTGCTCCTACTGATGAAGCGTTCGCTAAGCTTCCAGCAGGCACAGTAGATTCATTGCTGAAGGACATTCCTAAGCTCAAGAAAATCCTGACCTATCATGTCGTTTCAGGCAAGGTGCTGGCGGCTGACGTAGTTAAGCTGAAATCAGCTAAAACCGTTGAAGGAACAGACGTGAAAATTGATGCTTCCAATGGCGTCAAAATAAATGATGCTACAGTCGCAACACCAGACGTTGCTACTGATAACGGTGTCATCCACATTATTGACACAGTGTTGATTCCTGCGTAAGTAAACGCACGAATACCGAATACTATATGTGGGGCAATGACTATAAGTAGTCACTGCCCCACGACTGTTTTGATGTATTTTGCTTACAGCTATTTTATGTTTATTGAACCACAGGTTGCTGTAGAGATGCGATCGCCACCTAAATCTAGTCTCTAGGTTCAAGTTGTTTGAACTTCTTGTGGATATTAAAATCTTCACTGCTACAAATAGTTTCTAAATCTACAACGCGTTGCTGTAACTTAGAGACGCTGTTCGTTAACTCAGAAACTTTGCTATTGCGCTCACCGCTGTTGCGCCAAACCACTACGGTACTGCCACTGGCTCCTAAGATTAAAGCTAATGGCAGAATCGGACCGCTTTTAGTCAACGCTACAATCGGGATGGAAATAGCCAGCATTCCTGTGGCAAAGCCCCAGATAATGGCAGTGGTAGCAATTAATGGACCATTACCTCTAGGTTGAAGTTCCATAAGTCTCTCCTATGATAGTGTTGCGCCTGACTACCCTATCAATTATCGGCAATAACTGCGGTTAAGTTAAACTGAACTTTCACGCCGAGGCGATCGCCCGCACCAATTGTTACAGCAGTTTTCAATTGAACCCGCGCCACATTGTAAGGGCGCGGAAACCGCGCCCCTACGTTTCATTTTTCATTTTTTCACTAAAATATATGCTGTAGCATAGTCAGGTATTTGACTGATATACTCCCCAAAATCTTTTTTGTCCTGAAAAATACCTGCCAAAAAATCCAGTTGATAAAGATTTGGTAAAAATGCTCCGCCTGTATCTGCGATGACTCCCATTTGTAAGTGTTTGCTTCCACCTTTAGTATATTCAAGCACAATTATTTTACCTAAACCAATATTCAGGACATCTCCTGCAAAAGTCACTCCCGGAGAAATGGAAATTTTCGCATCTATCTTGTATCCATAACCTTTGATAGCATCAACTTGTTTAAAATACCAATAACGCTTTTGTGCTGTTGCTGGTAATCTCCGAATATAAGACATTTCATTGCTTCTATCCACATTAAAAAGTTGCTTAGATCCATCGGTAAAATTAACTAGTATTGTTCCCTCCATTAGCGCTTCTTCTAAGCCATCTCTAGTTAAATAAGCAATGGGTTTAACTTTCCCAAATTCTCTACCACCAGACTCGTAAATACCTGATAAAACATCCTGCTTAGTGTATCTAATGTAGAATTTATCGGTACTGGAGTTGTCGTTTAAGCTATAAATTGGTGTATTAAAAGTAGAGGTTTTCGTGTGAGAACCTGGATGAGTAAAAACAGCATATTTTGTAATTCGTAATTCTTTTTGACTAGTGTTGTGTCGGTTATAAGCAGACCAATTGATGACTCGGAAATGAGTGTTAATAAAATTAGGGTCTTGTAAACGAGTGGCTCGATTGTTGGCAATATCCTCCTTAAGGACAGCAATCATGAAATCCAAAGTCTTGAGAACATCTTCTACAGTAACTCCTTGGGTAGCAAGCAGTCCTGTACGTAGAATATCTGGGTCCTCATGAGAGTAATCTTGGAAATATTTTCTAGTATTAACGAGAACGCTTAATAAGTCTGCTTGATTGAAATTAACCTTAGTGGTTGGCAGTTCTCCAGGAGTAAGAATCTGACTGCCTTGAACACTAAATTTATATTTTTGCAACTCATCAATAACTGGATAGGGCGTTGATGCTAGCACCAACTCTTGCCCTGGTGAAGAAGTGTGAGGCGCAGTATAATTATCATCAGATTTTTGCTGAAAAATAAAAGCATTCTGAAGACTTTTGTCTAGCATACGAGCTGGTTGAGGTAGGGCAGAATTTGCCTGGTAAGTTTTGGATAAATTCTGTCTGTCCGGATGTTGTTGGGCTAGCTGTTTAGTTTTTGAATGAGTATATAGACTACTGGTTAAATTGACAAGAAAGGCGGCAGCAAAACCTACTGTGAGGCGGACTTTTTGGCTGAATAGGATACTCATAAGTTAGAGAATTAATTTATCCTGGTAAACAATAATTACACATGCTTATTCATATTATCGACGTAGGGTTGGTTGAATCGGTAACGCCCACCAACTCGAACTAAGAATCCCTGCTGAGCTGCACAGTTAAGGAATTTAGCATAATTCCAGGGGATATAGCCATTCCACCAAAGAATTAAGCGCAGCACTCCATGCTGTAAACAAGCTAAACCCCCAATATAGATGCCAAAAAACAATCCATTACTAATTCCATCGAGTAGCAAAGAGTTGGGATCTATTGGTTCATCTACCAAAAGAAGTACCAGTAGATAAAGTAGCAACCAAGCCACGCCGCCAATAAGGGTAAAAGTTCCAGCATTTGCGGCTGACTCTCTCATCCCTTGATTGCTCACAGTTGTATTCTTGAATTCCGGAACACTTACTCCCCAAATTAACCCTTCTACCAACCCCCAAATCACCGCGTCAATCATTCCCCAAATTCCCTCTTCTAATCCCCAAATTAACCCACAGATCAACGCATCAATCACCCCATAAACTAACCCCCACCACAGTCCTTCCAGCACCGATTCAACCAATCTAACTTTGGCGTATTCAAGCGAAAATTTAAAACTTACAATCGGATAAATTTCTTGACTAAATCCTAAAATCAGCCCATAACTTACTCCACCAATACCTACCCCAATCCATCCCGTAGTCAACCCATAAATTAACCCAATCAGCAGCCCACCAATTAGTCCCACACCAATGTGATATAGACACTTTTGTTGAGGAGTTTCTAACCAAGTAGGCTGGATTCTTTCAATTAAAAACTCTGTGGTATTCTCCTGTTTGAGCGATGATGCCAACCAGAAGAGCCAATGGTATGTTTGTTTGTCGCAGGCTTTGTCTAAAGGTAGATACATCGTTTGTTATCAGTGCTTCAAACCCAGTGAGTGCGATCGCAACTTATAGGATTCCTATTTGATTTTTGAAATACACGTAGGGGCGCCACAAAGAGTGCGCGGTGAGACAGCCCTGAAGGAGGGTTTCCCGACAGAGGGGACTGCGAACCCGAAGGGGTTCCCCGCGTTGAGAGGAGTGGTGAGACAGCCCTGAAGGCGGGAAACCCGCCTGCAGGATCTGCGAACCCGAAGGGCGTTGGGCAATGCCTGTGTCCAGAAACTCGTGTAGCAGGACAAACAGCTCATAATCCTGCCTCGTATCCAGTAAAGCACCTACAGCACCATTATCCGTAGGGGCGGGGTACCCCCGCCCTGATATTGTGGTCAATTCAATTGAAAACTGCTGTCATTCATAATCTGAATTCCTACCACTTCTTGTATGGTAGAAATTTCCCAGACATAGTAATTTTTACGCGTTTTCCATTCGGGTCTTCTTCCTTCTCCACATCCAAAGTAAAATCAATCGCACTCATGATTCCATCACCAAAGTTCTCGTGAATCACTTCTTTCAAAGGCATTCCGTACACCTGCATGATTTCGTAAAACCGATAAATGAGGGGATCGGTTGGAACAACAGGACCACCACCTTTCACAGGGTATTCAGTCAATTCTTGAACATAACTCGTATCAAGCCCTAATGCTTCAACCAGTAAGTTCGCCTCTTCCTGCGAAGCACTCGCTTGACGGTAGATTACAGCTGCAATCCATACCTCGTCACGTCCTAGAATCTTTTCTAAATCAGCAAGGGTCAGACCCTTTTCTTTTTTCGCCGCTAAAAGCTTTTGAGTAATTTCGGGAATAGACATCTGAACCTTATAGGATGATAGTGGAGTTTAAATATAGCAGTGAAAGGCATGTATGCCAGTAGAGACAAAAAGATAGAGTGGTGATTTTGACCAACTCTACACAAAAAAAATGTCAATTTTATTTTATCTTCTTCCTGCACAATACAACAGTTTTCAATTGAACCCGCGCCACAATGTAAGGGCGGGGATACCCCGCCCCTACGGTGAGTCCAGCCCTTGCAGCTTGTTTCACTCCCAATCGGATCTGGCGTTAGCGCAGCGTTAGCGATAGCGAAGCGTTAGCCGGTACTCCGGCGTCGGAACGAGCGTCACCCGAAGGGTGATATTGTGGTCTACCCGACTAAAAGAAGCTGTAAATGATGAAATTGCACCGTTGCTATAGAAGATCTAACCTTAGGTAGTTCACGTATTTTGCTGCCAAATTGGCAACAGCTTCGATTCAGGACAGTGTATGTTGTGAATCAATGGGTCTTGCCTAAAGACACGCATGCAAAAAGCAGAATTTTCAACACCCCGGCTAATTACCGGGGTGTTTTATTACAGACGCAAGATCATTTTTCCTATATATAAATGTCTATGCTTTTTGCTACTATTTTATTGCCAAATTGGCAACTACTTCGATTCAGGGGAGAGTATTGTATGAATCAATGGGTCTTACCCAGAGACACGCATGCAAAAAGCAGAATCCTCTTGTCCTCGGCTAACTCCCGGGGTCTTTTATTAAAAACGTACTTGAAGCGCTTGTCGTTGTTGCATCCAAATTTTATCACGACAACCCCCAGAGGAGATAACTCTGGGGGTTTTACTAAGAGTGGCGATCGCCACTCTCAGGATCAGCATCGTCCCGATCGGGAATTATGCCGAAATCTGAGTAAAACCTAGTAAAAGTTGCCGCTGTTGTCGAAACCTGGATCGCCACCTTGGTAGTCGTCAGGGATAAACTGACTGGAATCGTCCGTCTGATAGTTATCTTGGGGGATGTCTTGGTAATCATTGCCGATCGCCGGAGGTTCGATAATGTTCTCCACAATCTCCTGAGGTTGACCTTCCCAACCGCCATGATGGTCGAACAAATTTTCCAATCCCTGAAACAGCAAAGCACCACCCGCTACGCCAGCAGCAGTCGTGGCTGCAGATTTCAAGAAGCCAGAGAAGGCATTCGGTTGAGGCGCACTCAGGGGTGCAGGTTGGACGTTCCAATCCTGAGACTGTGTCGCGGACTGACTCCAGCGACCGGACTGCGCGGGTTGGCTCCAACCGCCGCCCAGGAAGCTTCCCGATCCTGATGTCCTTGAGTCTGAGATCGGCTGTGCTTGGCGTAGTTGTTGCTCAAGTGCATTAATTCGGGACTGAGCGTTTTTGAGGGCAATATCTTGTAGTAGGGTGCGCTGAACCAGCAGATAGGTGGCGTCAGGTCTACCTGCTAAGGCACGACGAATGAGGTTCTCAGCTTCAGGATCTTTTTGTCCTGCAGGAGTTGCAGCCAAGTTGGTTAGCAGATTGTTCAGCAATTCGCGTTCTTGTTCAGTCATTGTTATCTCTCCTTAGAAGCTTAATACTGTAAGGTGATTGGTAATAGGCATTGTTAGTGTATCTATATGTATTCTCCTCTTACATATTCTTTTCTGGCAACAAAACTTTTAATGGTAATTCATTCGGGCAAAACCATGCCAACTAATTTAATAATTCTAATTGCGGCACTAATTATAGCGTGGATAGTCTTCGGGGCTGTAGTCAATTTGTTGAAGACATTCATTAGTACTGCGATCGCTATTTTTGTCATCATCGTTGTCTTAAGGTTTTTTGGCTTTAGCCCCCAAGACTTGATGCAAGAAATCACCAATCTAGCTCAAACTCTCAGGGTTTTTGTGGCGGGAGGTAAGTAAGCTACTAGGGGGAATAACGAGATTGCTTTTTTGCATTAGTCTAATTTCATTTTGTCATCGAGACTACACGCTGCCTAGGCTGTTGACTTTGAGGGGGTTAAAGTGTTATTTTTTCATGCAGAAAC
>CAZZYE010000103.1:5247-13299 GCA_964658145.1 uncultured Stigonema sp. | reverse complement strand
CATCCCCCTCATCCCCCAGAAAGTTCAATAGAGGTTCAAACTACAATGAATACTGAAATCAATTTACTCTCTCCCTACCAGTTAGGCAACCTCACATTGTCCAATCGGATGGTCATGGCTCCTTTAACTCGCAATCGGGCTGTTCAAGGAAATGTTCCACAGCAACTTAACGCTACCTACTACGCCCAACGCGCATCCGCCGGACTGATTATCACAGAAGCGAGTCAGGTTTCACCCCAAGGACTTGGGTATCCCAATACACCAGGGATTCATTCAGCAGAACAGGTAGAGGGTTGGAAGTTAGTAACAGATGCAGTACATCAGCAAGAAGGAAGAATTTTCTTGCAATTGTGGCATGTAGGACGCATTTCACACCCTGATTTGCAACCAGATGGGGCAATACCAGTGGCACCAAGTGCCATTACACCCAAAGGAGAAGCGATGACTTATGAGGGGATGAAACCTTTTGTGACTCCGCGTGCGCTGCTGACAGAGGAAATTCCAGGAATTGTGGAACAGTTCCGTATCGGGGCAGAAAATGCCCTAGCTGCTGGGTTTGATGGGGTAGAGATTCACAGTGCAAACGGTTATTTAATTGACCAATTTCTCCGAGATGGTACTAATCAGCGTACAGATAAGTATGGCGGTTCTATTGAGAATCGTGCCCGACTGCTGCTGGAGATCACAGAGGCGGTAACTAGTGTATGGGGTGCAAAACGGGTAGGGGTACGCCTTTCTCCTAGTGGGACATTTAACGATATACGTGACTCCAATCCGCTGGAAACTTTTGGTTATGCTGCTGTTGCGTTGAACCAGTTTGATTTAGCGTATCTGCATATCTTTGAGCCGACAGAAGCAGACATTAGGCATGGTGGGACAGTGGTACCAACAAGTTATTTACGCCAGCGTTACAAAGGTACATTAATGGTTAATAGCGCTTATACCCGTGAAAGAGGTAATGCAGTTTTGGCAAACAAAGAAGCAGACTTAATTTCCTTTGGCACCCTATTTATAGCGAATCCAGACTTACCCCAACGCTTTGCTCTCAATGCACCACTCAATCAGCCAGACCCAACAACATTTTATGGTGGTGGAGAAAAGGGATACACCGATTATCCGTTTTGGTCAGCTACAAGCCAGCAGGTAGCTGTTCATTAGAGGAATTGCTAATTGTTGATTGGGGAATTGCTAATAGCTAATAGCTAATTGTCAATCGCGCAACTGGCGATCGCACGAGGTTTAGCTGAGATGACTGCCGGTACTGGCGTGACTGTGAACTCCGTGCTACCAGGACCTACGCGATCAGAGGGTGTTGAAGAGTTTATCCAACAAATGGCAAAGGAACGCAATGTCGATCTAGCGCAAGTGGAAACAGAATTTTTCCAGTCGGTGCGCCCAACCTCACTGATCAAGCGTTTTGCTACCCCTGAGGAAGTAGCAGCAATGGTAGTTTACGTGTGCAGTCCCCTCTCAGCAGCCACTAATGGTGCGGCGTTGCGTGTAGATGGAGGAGTCGTAAAGTCAATAACTTAGAAACAAACCCAGTTTCTTTAAGAAACCGGGTTTCTAGAGCTTTATAATTCGGTAATATCGAAATATAGAAATAATTAGTAAAAGGTTCGTGCTATTTCTCTTTGAAGTGGACGAAAGACTCTAGATTTCAGCATATAGCTACTACTAACTTATGTTTGTCGATTTCTTTATCAAACGACCAGTCTTTGCAAGTGTTTGCTCTCTAGTCATCCTACTTGTGGGGCTAGTCAGCCTACCGACACTACCTGTTGAGCAGTATCCTGATATTAGCCCAGTGCAAGTTGCCGTCACGGCTGACTACCAAGGAGCGAGTGCGGACGTTGTTGAAAAAACCGTAACCAGTATTCTAGAACGACAAATCAATGGGGTCGAAGACATGAGATACATGGATTCGATCAGCAGTAACGATGGCAACAGTACAATTACCGTTACCTTTGAGCAGGGACGAAACAAAGATGCTGCCGTAGTCGATGTGCAAAATCGCGTCACCCTTGCGGAACCACAGCTACCTGATGATGTCAAGCGAACGGGAGTAAGCGTGCGCAAACAGTCCAGCAGCGCGGTTTTGGGAATGGCTATTTTCAGTGAGGGGAATAAATATAATAATTTATTTCTCAGTAACTACACTGATTTGTATGTGCTGGATGCCTTAAAGCGAATCAAGGGAGTGGGCAATATTCAACCTTTTGGTGAACGCAAATATTCCATGCGTTTGTGGATTGATCCGACTCGGCTTGCCAGTCGTAACCTCACCGCCCAAGATGTGGTTAATGCACTTCAGCAACAGAACATACAGGTGGGGTCTGGTCAAATTGGTCAACCACCAGTAGACGACGACCAAATGTATCAAATGGACTTACTTGCGATCGGCAGACTCATAGAACCAGCAGAATTTGAAGAAATAGTGCTGAAAACTGGGGCGGATGGATCGCTTGTCAAACTTAAAGATGTGGGGCGGGCAGAACTGGGGGCAGAAAGTTACGGCACGTTCTCTCGCTATGATGGTAACGCCGCCTTCGGGATGCGAATTGATCAACTACCTGGTAGCAATGCTTTAAGTGTCGCTAAAGCTATCAAAGCTGAAATGAAGCGACTCTCGAAGGACTTTCCACCAGGAGTGAAATATGAAATTCCTTACGACCCGACGCTGTTTGTAGAAGAATCCCAAAAGGAAGTGGTGAAGACATTATATGAGGCGATCGCTCTTGTGGTCTTGGTGATCTTCATCTTCCTACAAGACTGGCGTGCAACCCTGATTCCCGCCATCACCATTCCCGTTTCTCTAATTGGAACCTTTGCAGCCATGAAGGCGTTTGGGTTCTCACTCAATTCTCTGTCTTTGTTTGGGATTACGCTGGCAACAGGACTAGTGGTTGATGACGCCATTATCGTCATCGAAAACGTTGCCCGCTTGATGGAGGAGCAGAAAATCTCAGCCCGAGAAGCGGCTTCTGAAGCGATGCATGAGGTCACTGGTGCAGTTATTGCCACTTCCCTGGTGCTGATGGCGGTATTTGTCCCCGTCGCCTTTTTCCCAGGAACAGCAGGACAACTTTATAAACAATTTGCTTTGACAATCGCTTTCTCCATCGCCTTATCTGTCTTCAACGCCCTCACCCTGACGCCAGCCCTTTCCGCCCTGCTGTTACAAGAAGGTATAGAACAGCACAACTGGTTTTTTACCCCAGTGAATCGGTTGATTGACTGGATTCGCAAAATGTACTCGCTTTCCCTTACCTGGATTAACCGCTTCAAAGGCATTGTACTACTACTGTTTATTGCCTCCTTGGTTTTCACAGGCTGGCTTTATTTACACGTTCCCACCGCCTTTTTACCAGAGGAAGACCAAGGCTATTTCATCAATATTATTCAGGGACCCGCCGGCTCTTCAGTCAACTATACCCGTAAAGTCATCGCTCAGGCAGAAAAAGAACTCCTGAAACTCCGCGATGTTGCTGGTACTTTTGCTCTAGGAGGCTTCGGCAATAATGGTAACAATGCTAACAATGGTCTAATTTTTGCCCCCCTTAAGCCTTGGGGTGAGCGTCATAGAGCAGAACAAGCCGCCACAGCATTAATTAGCCAAGTCAGCAAACCACTCTCGCAAATCTCAGATGCTGCAGTGATTTCGATCAATCCCCCAACAATTCAGGGGTTGGGAAGTGTTGGGGGTTTTCAATATAAACTGCAGGATCGAGGCAGCAACGGTATAGATACGCTTGTGCAAGTCAAGAATAATTTGCTCGCTCGTGCCAATAAGCTACCACAGTTAAAGGGAGTTTTCAGTACATTTACGGCAGATATGCCGCAGTTACGTATCGATGTAAACCGTCAACGCGCTCAAGCCTTGCAAATTCCCCTCGACGACATCTTCAACACGCTGCAAATTTTCCTAGGTTCAAAATATGTGAACGACTTCAACTTGTTTGAACGCACTTATCGGGTGTATGTCCAAGCAGATAAGCAGTTCCGATCCAATCCTGAAGATATTGAAAAGTTGCAAGTTCGCTCGAAAACTGGGCAGATGATTCCTCTGAGCAATTTGGTGAAAGTGACTCCGAAAATCGGAGCGCAAACTATCAATCACTTTAACCTGTTTCGCTCAATTGAAATTAATGGCGTGGCGGCACCGGGTTTCAGTTCTGGACAGGCAATTCAGGCAATGGAAAAGCTATCTGCTGAGGTGTTACCTCGGAATATGGGCTTTGAATGGTCAGGAATTTCTCTAGAAGAGTTAGGATCTGGCAGTCTAGCCCCAGTGATTTTTGGTCTTGGTATTGTGTTTGTGTTTCTGGTACTAGCGGCACAATATGAGAACTATATAGACCCGATTATTATTCTGTTGTCTGTACCTCTAGCAATTTTAGGAGCATTATCAGCGCAGTCGTTGCGAGGATTATCTGATGATGTTTACTGCCAAATTGGTTTAGTGATGCTGATTGGACTTGCCAGCAAAAACGCCATTTTGATTGTGGAATTTGCTAACCAACTACAAGAGAAAGGACTGTCAATTACAAAAGCCGCAATGGAATCGGCACAATCCCGCTTGCGTCCTATTCTGATGACCTCCCTTGCTTTTATCTTGGGACTGCTGCCAATGGTAACAGCAACCGGTGCAGGTTCAGTGGGACGTCAGTCTTTGGGTACTGCAGTGTGTGGGGGGATGATTGTATCGACGTTATTGAGTTTGTTTGTGGTACCTGTTTTGTATATTGTGATTGGGACGGCACGCGATCGCATCAGCAAACGCTTGCATTCTCGTAAGCATAAAGAAAAAATTGCCCAAACAAGTCCTTAAGCAATGAATGAATAAGGTTTTTGCCATACCAGCCTTAACCTTTACAAGGGTGAGGGCGGGCGGGCTTGCACTCGGCAGGCATCCCATAATATAGTACTTATATTATGACCATCTTCTTGGCTCAAATATCCTGCGGCTTCCGCATAAGCAGCGCGAATAGATGCATTCCGCAACAGGGATTTTTGGAAAGCGGTTACAGAACCCTGCGGATAAAAAACCCCTGCTGCGTGAGTGCATCATCTGCGCGGTTGTGGATGAAGGGAAAGTGGTAGAGGTCAGGCTGCGGATTTAGTAGACTTGTGTACCTTTTTTCCTTCGGCTGCTTGTCGCGCTTCATAGTCGCATACTAAGCGTGCAATCATTTCAGCAACCGACTCAACTCCTTCACGAGGATTATGCATAATACTCCACCATTGATTGCAGTTTAACGATAAACATCTGCCAAAAAATGTGCAGTAGCGTAAGGCGCGATCGCACTGGATGAAAAAGTTCTGTACGAGCCAAAAGCCGTTTCTTGACGCGCGCGGCTCATCTGCTGGCTAGAAGTTTGAAGACGAAATCGCCTGAATCTCCGGCTTCCGCACAGCAAGCTTCCTCTTCCTTGTAAGGAGGCTCTTTGCGAGGGTGCCGATCGTAGCTGAAAATGATTGTAGAGACGTAGCACTGCTACGTCTCTACAAGGGTTTCAGACAACGAATAATTAATTTCTGGAGATGTCTAATTCACGCACGCACATTCAAACTGCCTTTGTGTGCCTGAACAATAGCAGTGGCAATGCCTGCGGCAAGCCTCGCAGCGCGTCTACGCCAACCCTAATCCAGAACCGCCAGTACTACGAGAGCGAATAGCGATCGCTCGGTCAAAGCGATCAAAATTGGCTTTAGCTTCAGCGTACTAGCTTACTTTTTGTACCAGGCTTGTCGCCACTGCTTCATCTGTTGGCACAACCGTATTCCTCATCCCACAATTTTGATATAACAACCGAAAACCCCGGTAATCTCCCAGGGTCGGCGTAGGTTTGCGATTTGGATATTAACTTTGTAAAAAAAATATTTACAATATGTCAGGACTTACGCACCATGTGGTAAAAACCCGGTTTCGACCTAGGGGTCTGGTTGCTCTTTTTGGTAGAAACCGGGGGATTTACGGGCGTGAGTTCTAGATATGTGCAACCTCCCTATGTGTTGAAATATGGTTCTCGCGGCTTCCGATGGCGACGATTTTTTCTCTTATGCGCATTCTTGACGTAAGACAGGTAGTTATCGGCGTAACGATAAGCAGATGCAGTGTCGTAAGCAGCTATAGCTATAGCTTGCAAGAAAACTCCAAAGGGAATTTCAAAGTCAGAAAATTTTTCGGCTAAAGCTATCAAATCCGCATCTGTTGCAGGCAAGCCATTCTTTTCTTCCTGTTTCGGGACGTATGAGATATCTTCATCTTCAATAAATACTTTAAGCATTTAGCAGCTCCTTAAAAATACAAGATGCAACGCCAACGATGAAATTAAGTTGTTGTTCACAGGTTTTTCGGTTTATTGGAAGTTTTTTTGCTGGAACATCTGATCTCCCTCAAAATCTGCAAACAATATGCGCTGAGTTCAATGCTGAGGCTTGCTTCCACTTGATAGCTACCTCTTTCCTCATCTCCACATTGACTCGGATAAGTGTCATAAATGCACCCTAATAAACTGGATATGTGCAGATTGTATCAGAACCAAAAATTTACGTATCAGTGTATTTGCGGAAATATTTAAGAACCGGAAATTAGTCTATCAGTGTATTTGCAGAAATAAATCTGTTCTTGGATTACGCACGATCGCACTTCACTTTTCCAGTCAGTACTCTGTAACGCTATTTATCAAGTAATGGTGCAAGATCTTCACTCTCACCTAGGTATCCAGGTCAAGGGAATCTTTGCTTTCACTCCTCCATTTTTGCGTAAATGGCTTCAATATAGTTGCCTTTTTTATGTTTACGTAACTATTTTTATACGAAACGCAAATAAATGTCTTTGTAACAATTAAATCAATAGCAGATGTGCAAAAAGTAGATGTAGTCTAAAAGTGTGGAGTTGATTTTTAAATCGCTTGAATCGCTTGAATCCTAATAATGTCGCCAAAAAAGAGATAATGCCTCTAAGGAGGTTAGTGTGGATATCACTGGTAGTAACTAGTAATTTTTATTGCTAATTAATATTTAATTATCAGTAAGAAAAGTACTAGTAGCTAATAGTATAGGTTTTGACCTAACAACTGAAACATTGCAGTACCTTAGATTAGTAAAAACGGCTATGGATGGAGCCAATACCCGAAGGGTAAGGTTAAGATACTTATCAATGCCCCCAATCTGATTGATGAACATCCCCAACGAAGAGCGACAGTATGCACCAGCAACACTGCGTAACCGATTTGCTATCCTTGAGGTGCTTTTACGAGTCCTGCCCCCCACAGGCACTGTTTTAGAAGTAGCAAGTGGTACTGGCGAACATGCCATCTTTTTTGCCCCACGTCTGAGTCCTCGAAAATGGCTACCCTCCGACCCCAATCCGCAATCGCGTGCTAGCATTGCTGCATGGTCTGCATACAATCCATGTGAAAATCTTTATCCACCTATTGACCTTGATGTTTGTATGCCAATCTGGTCAGTGGAGGAGGATGTTCAACAGCAGTTTAGATCGGCGGAAGCTGCAGTACCTGCCTCCCCAGGGTGGCGAGATGGCGATCGTTTGAAGAGGTCGCCAATCACAGCCATAGTTAACATAAACATGATTCACATTTCCCCGTGGTCAGCAAGCCTGGGATTAATGGCAGGTGCTGATCGCATTCTCCCATTAGGTGGTATTCTCTATTTGTACGGTCCATTTAAAAAGGGCGGAAAACACACTGCGCCAAGTAATGAGGCTTTTGACGAAGCCCTGCGGGCGCAAAACTCAGAGTGGGGTATACGTGACCTCGACGATGTTGTGACAGCAGCTAGTACACAACACCTGAATTTGCTTGACACTTACCAAATGCCAGCAAATAATATTTCTGTAGTCTTTCAACGCGCTGGAGAAGCTACCCCAAACACCTCGATGCGATCAGTCCCAACGAACATCATGCCGTGAGCGATCGCCGGATGGTTTGCTTGACACCACGATAGCGAGTTATCTTACAAATTACGGGTTTTTACGGGTATATATCAAGAAAATGGATACCTATTAAATACGGAAACTTTGCTTTT
>CAZZYE010000103.1:0-5147 GCA_964658145.1 uncultured Stigonema sp. | reverse complement strand
TTACGGGTATATATCAAGAAAATGGATACCTATTAAATACGGAAACTTTGCTTTTGCGATCGAAGGAAAACACAGTAAATGGGTCTTTTTGATTCCCTATCTCCATACCGGGAGTGCCTACAGGCATTTGGGGAACTGATAAGCCGAGCAAATTTGGCTTAAGTGTAAGCAAACGTTTGATGTCATCTGCTGGTACGTGTCCTTCGATGACGTATCCGTTAACAATTGCTGTGTGGCAAGATTGCAAGTTATCCGGTACGTTGTACTTTTGTTTGATTACCTCGATATCATGTGTGGGAAAGTCTTTGACTTCAAAACCTTGTGCCTTTAAGTGGTCAATCCACCCGCCACAACAACTACACTCGGGAGTGCGATACACAGTGGCATGTAGCGCTGTTGGTTTTAATGCTATCTGTTTATCCTGAATGCGCTTAGTGATACTTGCCAGTGGAGTATTGACTGCAACAGAAGTTGGGACTTTAGCTTCAGCGTAACTCACAGGAGTATTGCTTCCCCATATGCCCAATACTCCTGCAGTTAGACAAATCATTACCACTATTTTTACAGCAACACGTACCACGATGGGACGCAACCATTTTTGCCACCAATAAATAAATTGTTTCTGTAACATCTGAGAAAAACTAAGTCCTATAAAGCAATAGCTTACCAATCCTATAATTGTAAGCCATCGATTCGGTCTTGTCGGTTCGCAGACTAAATCTGTGGAGGTCGTGTTGCCGATCGCTTCTTGACCAGGATTTGTCATTATTAACTATTAAGTGCGATCCCGATTTTTTTGTCCAAAAAGTATATAAATAAATTCAAATATGCCGTTATTTAACTAAAATTTTACTCTACCTTCACCATTTTCCATCACTATAATTAAGGGTTGTAAATAAATGAGTAAGTAAGGAGTAAATTTTATGACACGGCTGAAAAGGTTTTCCGTCGCGACAATAATTTTAACGGCATTTATCGCTATGACAGCATTTATGGCTATGGGAATAGCATCCGAAGCGCAAGATGTTGAAACTGCTAGCTTTAGTTTTACAAAAGTTATTGATATTGATACCGATACCCCGATAGCAGATGGCACGAGAGACTTTAGGCGAAACCCCAAGCACTTACCTGTTTTCCCTGTTCCCACACTAAATAATGAAAGTGTGGCGTTTTCAAGCTATGGAGCCTCAGATTTGCAACAAGGTATTTACGTAAAAACTGGTGATTCATTAAACGTAATTGCCGATCGCAATACACCTATTCCTAATGATACAGGAAACTTTTACACTCTTAATGAGCCAACATTCAACAATGACAGTGTAGCGTTTAAAGGCTTTGGAGTTACAGTTTCTCCAGAGGGCGGAATTATCTATACTCAAGAAGGTATCTACACCAACCTAGACGGGAGGCTCTCATCAATTGCCGATCGCAATACGCCGATACCAAACGGCACAGGAAACTTCGTCTTTTTCGAGCAGCCAACACTTAACAATGGAAGTGTAGCGTTTATAGCCTCTGGATCTGAAGGACAAGGGATCTATACAAATTTAGGCGGTGTACTTTCAGCAGTTGCCGATCGCAATACGCCGATACCAAACGGCACAGGAAACTTCGAGTCTTTCGAGGGACCTGTGATAGACGATGAAAGTATAGCGTTTTTAGGTTCTAGAGGTTTTCAGAAGATTTTTCAACAAGGTATTTACATAAAAGTTGGCGATTCATTAAACGTAATTGCGGATTACAAGACACCTATTCCTGGTGGTACAGGCTACTTCACAGGTTTCGATGCACCTGCCCTAAATAATGGAAGTGTAGTATTCAAAGGTTTTGGGCATCCTGAGGAAGGAAAAAGACCGCAACAAGAAGGTATTTACACTAGCTTAAATGGTTCTCTCTCAGTAGTTGCCGATCGCAATACACCTATTCCTGGTGGTGTAGGCAACTTTAGGAGTTTCGGTATTGGTACTCCTGCTATAGATAAGGGAAATATCGCATTTATCGGCTACGGAGACTCACAAGGTATTTACACAACTCTTGGCGGTTCATTGACAAAAGTCATTGATAACGACGATTCTTTAGACGGTAAGACACTGAGTTCTTCTAATTTTAGTTCAGCAACTCTTGGACTTGAAGGTCTTCGCGGCAATCAAATCGCCTTTTATGCAGAATTTACCGATGGTTCCCAAGATATCTACATTGCCACCCTAAACCCAACTTCCACCCCTGAATCTATGACGATGTTGGGTGTGTTGTCTGTTGGTGCTTTAAGTGTAGGTTCAGCACTGAAGCAGCGTTAATTAAATTCAACACTGCACTGGGGACATCTGTCAGGAAGTTGCGCTTAATTTTAACGAACTGTAGTCAAGAATGATCGCGTTTGGACACGCCGCTCGTAAAAGTCAAACTCGCGATCAGATCTTCACAAGTTTTCTAGAGTTTGGCGGAAGGAGTTTTCTGATTTTTCTGTGTTCATAAATTATAAAATAACACTAAGTAAACCCAAGTAGAGTGAACCGGGCTAAGAGCTTCAGCACTTTGACGATTGGTGAATCTCGGTCTTACCATTGTTTTGGATCACAACAGAGTGCTGGCACTGCTGTTGACTGCCGTTGTCGTTGTTGTATTGTTCAACCTGGTTTGTTTGCCGTTGCTCTGTCACTTGTGGCGCTGAACAAGCGCTCAGATTTAGAACAAAAAGAGTGGACAAAGCAAAAAATGAAATAAATTTGTACATACTTATTTTTAAGTTAATTAATTAGTTACAAAAGAAGGGAACAGGGAACAGGGAACTGGGTGGGTTTAGAAGCTCTACTTAAAAAAAGATGTTTTTCGAGACGCGTAGCGCGAGAAAAACGTCGTCAAAATAACAATCCCACACTTTTAAGTATGGGTCCCTGTTCCCTGTTCCCTGTTCCCTCTAATATAAAGCTACAAAATCAAATTGCCGCATTCCGGATTTGGCTCAAACATTTTTTCACCAGTAAATTTTTCAATAAATGCTACCGTGAATATCCTCAAGCAAGTAGTGAAATTGGTCGGTTACACTAGATCCGGGAAGAGTCAATAAATACCAGTAAGTATTATGTTCAATGCCACAGAAATTTTAATTGATGCTTTTGTAAATCAAATTCGGGAAGGCTACCGTCGCAGCTACGGCTGTTTAAAGACTGATTACCAGGACATCATCGCTTGGGCTGGCAATATGGCTTTAGAAAACATTGCCAATAGTGACGCCCTGTATCACAATGTTGAACACTCTATTTTAGTCACCCTCGTTGGACAGGAGATTTTACGCGGCAAACACATCCGCGATGGTGGTGTTTCTAGTGAAGACTGGTTACATTGTATCATTTCCTTGTTGGGTCATGATATTGGCTATGTCAAGGGAGTTTGCCGCCAAGACCGCGAGGAAGAAAGCTTTTATGCTACTGGTAAAGATGAGGGTATGATTTCTCTGCCACCCGGAGCATCTGATGCTAGTCTTACACCGTATCATGTTGATAGAGCTAAACTTTTCATTGATGAGCGTTTTGGTGGTCATAAGTTGCTAGATACTGAGGTGATCAAGAGCAATATTGAATTAACTCGATTTCCAGTGCCTGCGGCAGAAGATCATCAAGATACAAATAGTTTTGCCGGCTTAGTGCGTGCTGCTGATTTGATCGGACAACTAAGCGATCCGCGTTACTTGAAGAAAATTACTTCTTTGTTCTACGAATTTGAAGAAACTGGTATGAATAAAGTCCTAGGTTATAAAACTCCTGCAGATTTACGCAAGAACTATGCTAAGTTCTACTGGAACGGGGTTTATCCGTATATTAGAGATGGACTACGTTACCTGTCCCTGACACAACAGGGAAAACAAATTATTGCTAATCTCTATTCAAATGTCTTTGTGGTGGAACACGAAAAACCTCAGGAAGAGTCATTAGAAAGCCGTCAGCGAGCATTCAGCAGTTAGCTAGCTAACAACCAACCACCAACCAACAACTAACAACTAATTGGTGGCAAAGATTAAAGAAAAATCCTTTAGCAAGATTTGGGGCTATTTTGCTGTTAGTATTCTATGTGACAGTAATTGCAGCAGATTTTGTTGCACCTTATGACCCCTACGCCTCACAACCGAACGGTTCGCTGCTACCACCAACTCGGATCTATTGGTTTTCTCAATCAGGGCAGTTTATCGGTCCTCATGTTTATCCAACGACTCAGGGAAAAACAGATATAAACACAGGCGATCGCCAAATCATCGTGGACTTCAAAAAGCCCTCTCCCCTACGACTATTTGTCAATGGTCCGGAATACCGTCTGTTTAAGCTGAGTTTACCCCTACCACCTAAATGGGAAGAAGTGGAAATCATTCCTGGCATACCCTTGAATTGGCATTTGTTTGGCGCTGGAGATCAAGCAAAATTTAACATTGTGGGTACAGACGATCAAGGTCGCGATCAATTTAGTCGCTTGGCGCATGGCGGTCGGATCAGCTTGTTTATCGGTATTGTGGGAGTTGCTCTCTCCTTTCCCTTGGGGATGCTAATTGGGGGAATTTCTGGCTATTTTGGTGGTTGGACTGATAGCATCATCATGCGCCTAGTCGAAGTGTTGATGACCTTTCCCAGCATTTATCTGTTGGTTACTTTGGGAGCAGTATTACCGCCAACCTTATCCAGCGCCCAGCGATTTTTACTGATTATTTTGATTACTTCGTTTGTCAGATGGGCTGGATTAGCAAGGGTGATTCGTGGACAGGTGCTATCAATTAAAGAACGAGAATTTGTCCAAGCAGCACGAGCAATGGGCGCTAAGCCATTTTACATCATCATCCGCCACGTTTTGCCGCAAATGGCTACCTATATTATTATCTCTGCCACCCTTACCATTCCCAGTTTTATAGAAGCAGAAGCAGTATTGAGTCTCATCGGTTTAGGCATTAAACAACCAGACCCCTCTTGGGGCAACATGCTATCCTTGGCAACCAATGCTTCAATTTTGGTGCTGCAACCTTGGTTAATCTGGCCTGCAGCAATGCTGATTATCCTCACAGTGTTAGCTTTCAACTTACTAGGTGATGGGCTGCGGGATGCTCTCGACCCCCGCAGTTTGCAAAGGTGATAAAAAAAGGGAACTCTTAACAGGGAACAGGGAAC
>CAZZYE010000102.1:12125-13322 GCA_964658145.1 uncultured Stigonema sp. | reverse complement strand
TTCCCTGTTCCCTGTTCCCTAATTACGAATTACGAATTAGTAGGAAATAATCGATCGCCAGTGGCAGAATCAAACACAAATAACTTATCCAGATCTAGTTCCAGAGAAAGGCGATCGCCTGGACGCAAACGCATATCCCCACCCAAGATCACATTCATCAATACAGACGTACCCGGTAAACCCGCACGAATCAAAGTCTCCCTTCCCAAAGGTTCCACCACCCTCACCTCCACCACCAATCCAACCTCTTCTTGGCGTCCTTGGCGCCTCTGCGGTTCATTAACATAAACATACTCCGGTCTAATCCCCAAATCATACCCCTGCCCAACTACAGGTTGCAAAACCTGAAACACATCACCCGGACAAGGCAACAACTGACCACCCACATCAAAACCATTAACCGTGAACAATGCCTGTAGAATATTCATTGGGGGATTACCCAAGAAAGTCGCCACCATGCGGTTAACTGGTTGAGCATAAATAGTTTGTGGGTCACCAATTTGTTGAATCCGTCCTCGGTTGAGAACCACAATTTTATCAGCCAAAGTCATTGCCTCAACTTGGTCATGAGTGACGTAAACAGTCGTAATTCCCAATTCTTGATGTAACTGTTTTAACTCAGCCCGCGTATCATCTCGCAATTGCGCATCTAAATTAGACAAAGGTTCATCTAGTAAAAACACTTGCGGTTGACGAGCGATCGCTCTCCCCAACGCCACCCGCTGCTGCTGTCCGCCAGAAAGTTGTTTAGGTTTGCGATCCAGCAGATGTTCTAGAGAAAGCGATCGCGCCACAGCCAAAACCCGTTCAAGAACAGTCTTCGGGTCAACTTTCCGCATCTGCAACCCAAAACCAATATTTTGAGCTACCGTCATATGAGGATACAAAGCGTAATTCTGGAACACCATCGCCACATCCCGCTGTCGTGCTGGGACATTGTTAACCAACTGATCCCCAATATAGAGTTTGCCAGTTGTCGCAGTTTCCAACCCGGCGATTGTCCGGAGAATAGTAGACTTACCACAACCAGAAGGTCCTACCAAAACCCAAAACTCGCCATTAGGGATTTCAAAGCTAATGTCCTCAACAGCGGTAACGTTGTTAAATCTGCGCTTAATATCTTGTAGACGAACGTTTGCCATAACGGAATTTTGGATTAAGGGAATGAGGAATAATTAAAAATGCAAAATTAAAAAT
>CAZZYE010000102.1:0-12115 GCA_964658145.1 uncultured Stigonema sp. | reverse complement strand
TTAATTTTGCATTTTTAATTTTTAATTTATTCTCCTCATTCTCTTACACTCCTTGCTTGAGGGGAATAGTAATGACTACTTATAGATGTAGCCATACTTTCGGAAATTCAAAGTGTCTGCAGGTGTGACAATATCAGCTGATGAAAAACGAGGTAGTAAGGATAACAAATCCCCAGGACCCCAATTCGCTGGAGTGGACTCACCTCCGTCCCAGGGCCATAAGCGATCGTTGAGATTCTCTCCATAATGACCACCTGCAGCTGGATAATAATTGCTACCCGCATGCCCTGCGTTCTGCCATTCAGCCCAGAGGCGATCCACATTGGCATGAATCAGCCAAAATACTGGATCGTTGATAGAAGTAGCAAGGTCAGCCATTGTGCCTAGAGGAGAGGGACGACCAACAGCCGGGTCAAAAGTAGCCCCACCAACAAAGCTATGAAAATAGTTATGCAAAAACACCCCATTCGTTGGTTGTTTAGTAGCGCTATCTATTTTGATAAATCCTTCTAAAGCTGGGCGAAAAGTTTCATAGTCGTCAATGGCAAGGATTTGCTCAATATCTTCTTTAGGAAGAGGGTAATTATTTGTAGGCGGCACTTGCAGAAAGCGTAAGATTTGCTTGCCGAATGATTCACCTGATGGCTTGAAATGTAAGTCTGGGTTTGCAAACCATCCACTAGCTGCTGAAAAAGGACCAGACTGAACAGGTCCCCCTTTAACAGTAATCAACGGGATGTTGGGGTTTCCGGATTGACCATCTGAACCTGACATATCAGGTCCACCTTGAACATTACCTGAATCCGGGATATTGGGGTTTATAGATTGACCATCAGATCCACCTTGAACATTAGCTGAATCCGGGATGTTGGGGTTTCCGGATTGACCATCAGGTCCACCTTGAACATTACTTAAATCCGCCGGGATATTGAGGGTTACGCCTTGACCATTTGGTCCCATAAAGTCATCATTAAAGATAACTTCCAACGCCTTCGAGTCCGTCCAATCCCAGTAGGGAAGCGTTACTTTAGAATCTACTGATTGCAAAGCTTTTTCAAATCGGTAGATCAACTCACGATGCCACGGTAGCAATAGAGCACTTTCATGCGCACCATCATGCCCAGCAGCAGGACCTTGGGCATCGTTGTACATTAAACCCATTGCTCCCACATGTACTGCCACAAACTGGTCATAGATACTGATATTGCTGCCCTTGGGAATTGTATTTTTTAAGGTCCGCACAGCATTAACGAATGCTTTTTTCTCTTGCGGGGTAAGGTCAACAACGTTTTTTCTCACACTTACCTTCTGACCAAAAATATTTCCTCTAAGAAAACCGTAACTGCCTGAGGGAGCAAAAGCAGAATCAGCGCTATGGGAATGGGATGAAGAAGAAATTGTACTGTATTGACTAAATCCTGACAAAAATCCTGGTAGAAAGGCATTAGGACTGCCGTTGAATATCTGATTTGATACCTGATTATAATTCTGAGGAATTTGAGAAATTGCTGGAGTTCCAGATACGATAACCAGGGCAGCAACTACACCAGCAATAATTACTGTTTTGATATTTTTGCGAATAATTTTCATAATACACTTAATTGTGTTGTCAGCATTTCAATACTTTCTAGGGACTCGATTAAGAGATATATTTCCCTAGTATCTAAGTTGACATTAAACAGACTCGCTGACCATAGAAAATCTTTCGTAAAATCCCTCCATTTTTTCGCAGATAGCACATTCCTTTGCTCCCTCTTACTGATTCTTCTTGCACAGGAGGGCGCGATCGCATTTGGCAACCAAAAAAACTGAGTAAAATATCTGACAATTACCCCGTTCCAGTAGGGTCAGTGGAGGTTTCACACGTGTCTTGACGTTGCATACAACGTTTCTACATAGGTAGACGGTTGGTGAACAACTACTGAACCTGCCCAATAAACCAAATCAGCACCAACCCAGAAACCGGGTTTCTTTGACCCCAGCACCCCAATACGGTTCAGTTAGCAGCGTCACTCCTTGAAGATCCCCCCAACCCCCCTTAAAAAGGGGGGCTTTTTCCTAGGGTGTTGACTCTATACCCCTTAGCCCATAAGACTTCATCCAAAAAATGTGTCGCCTGTTTTTGGTCTACAGTGCCTGCTTCAGGAACTTTAGACAAAACAAAAAATAACACGAATAATTTTCCCAAAAATTCTCGAAAAATGCACAAAGTCAACAGCCTAGCTTTTTCCCCCCTTTTTAAGGGGGGTTAGGGGGGATCAAAGCCTTAACACCAAGCCTATTGGCTAATAAACGAGAAAGCTAAAAAATATCCTTGCGCTTTTGCAACCACAAGGTAACAGCTAGATAAATAACTGTGTGTAAACACAAAATACCCCAATTGAACCCTAGATTTGCCCAAGTTGCATCGTAAACAGGAGTTGGTTCAAAGGGTCTAGTAACCGTGCTACCGTTGGGTAACTTAATTGCTTCAGGAACCATAGCATTAATATTAACTAAAGTACCATAAGCCCCGATTGACCAACGACTCAGCATCACCCAAGAAACTTTACTGCCAATACCCTCCATCTTAAACAAGACGCCAGAAAAGATAATTTGCGGTATCAACAGTAGGGGTAAAGCACTATTTGCCTGACTGCCATTTTTCACAAGTGCTGACACCAGTAACCCCAAACTCATACTTGTTAAAAGCGTCAAAAAAGTGGTAATAAATAATCCTAACTCCCAAGAAATAAATTCAGGGTGTGGTGATTTAAAAAATATGATAATCACCAGGGAAATCAACAGGGTTTGTAACAATGCTAAGCCAGAAAGAATCATCAACTTAGACCCAAGATAGGCAAATAGACCCAAATTCACCAGTCTTTCTCGCAAGTAAATTGCTGCCTCTTTAACGATTTCTTGCAATGAACTAGAAAGTCCTACCCACAAAGCAGCACAGGTAAAGACAAATAATACTCGCAATGCTAAAGGTGCGAGATTTGCATTTAACTGTTTTGGCAAAACAAAGGGCTGTTGATCTTTGAGTGCTAAGGTAATTAAACTAACGCCTATGGGTGCAGTTAAGAGTGCTAGGGCAAGGTTGATGCGATCGCGCTTTTGACTCTGAAAATAACGTTGAGTAAGAATACTTAACTGTTTTACCAAAGACGCACCAGAACCTTGTGTATTGCCAGCATTTACCTGTGACGTTTGATTTCCTGGACTGAGGTGATTGGCGACGTAGTGGCGATAATCATTTGATTTGTGAAATCTTTCCGCTTGGTCGATGACAGTTTCTGGTTTTTCTAATTGGTTGTAGATATCGGCAAAATCATCTTTGACACCAAAAAACTGTAAACATTTATCAGGAGGACCAAAATAACAGAGGCGTCCGCCTTGACCAAGAAAAACAACCCGGTCGCACAATTTAATATTTGCTGTTGCATGAGTTACCAAAATCACCGTCCGTCCCTGATCCGCCAATTTCCGCAACAGCTGCATCATCTTTTTGTCCAACCCCGGATCAAGTCCAGATGTTGGTTCATCTAAGAAAAACAACTTCGGATCGGCAAGCAACTCCACGCCAATACTTACTCGTTTGCGCTGTCCCCCACTCAGTTCGCATACCCTAGCATTCCGGCGGTGAGACATTTCCACATCTTGTAAAGTCTTTTCCACTACCTTTGCTACATCAGTATCCGGCGGTAGTCGCAACTTGGTGGCGTAGGTCAGCACTTCTGCAACTGTCAGTTCCCGGTGAATAATGTCATCTTGGGGAACATAACCAATTTGCATGCGGTAGATATTGAAGTTTTTCCGTAAATCTTCCCCATTCAAATACACCACACCCTGGGTTGTTTGCTCAATTCCTAAGAGTGTTCGCATCAAAGTTGACTTACCCGCACCGCTTCCTCCTACCAACGCGACAAACTGTCCCGGTTCAATAGCAAAAGAAATATCGTCCAGTCGCCGCTTCCCGTTAGTTTCCAGTACCAAATTACAAGTATCCAGGCGAATTTGATTACCTTGGTCTAGTACCTGTAGTTCATCGCCACGCAGTACTAAAGTGTACGATCCGATACGAATAGTTGTGCTTGGTGACAGTATGGCAGTGCCATTGATTCGCTGTCCATTGACAAAAACGCCATTGGTACTGTAATCCCGCAGAATGTAGCGTCCTTGAGCATCTGTATCAATTGTCGCATGGCGACGAGAAACTGTGGGAGCTTCTAAAGCTAGGGTGGCGTTGGCATCTCGTCCAATCAAGACTGAGCGATTTTTCACTGAAATTGATGACAAACTAAGTGTAGTATTTAATACGGGTTTTGAGGGATTACAGTATCTCAGCACAACCAAGTTTTCCGGATTTTGACCGATGTTGATTTCCGTGCCGTTTCTTAACGGAAATCCTGTTTCTGGAGTGATCCGGGTGTGATTAACATACAATCCGTTCGTGCTGGGTTTGTGACCATCCCCATCATAGATGCAGTATTCGTCTCCTTCTTTGCGTAAGACCGCTTGGTAACGCCCCACCACTTGCCAATCTTCTGGGACAAGCAGATCTGTGAGGGTGCGATCGCGTCCCATTACGTGCTGTTCCTTACTTAGTTCTAAATGTAAAACTTGTGTTTTATTTCTTAACTCTAAGTAAGTATTTGTATTTAGGTAAGTTTCGTGTTCTATTTTAAGTGTCATTTAATTACTTATACGAGTGATTTTCTGTTGGTTATAACAATTTAAAATCACGATTATATGAAAATTTTGCGGAAATGCAATGAAAGATAACTATAAAAATTATTCAGTTAATCCACTGAGGGTAATGTAATTTTTAGCATGATAGTTTTGAAAAAAAATAGCGAGTAAAGTTATGCTCACACCGACACTGTTAAACAATCGCTACCAATGGATTCGGGTACTGGGTTCTGGCGGGTTTGGTGAAACATTCCTAGCAGAAGATACCCAAATGCCATCGGGACGCCGATGTGTAATTAAGCAACTCAAGCCAGTGGCTGATAACCCCCAGGTTTACCAATTGGTGCAAGAACGCTTTCAGCGAGAAGCGGCGATTTTAGAAGAACTGGGTGATGGCAACAATCAAATTCCTCGGTTAAATGCCTACTTTGTGGAAAATGGGCAATTTTACTTGGTGCAAGAGTATATCGAGGGACAAACTCTGACGCAAAAGTTGCAACAGCAAGGGATATTGAGTGAGAGTACGGTTAAAGAAATTTTGACCAATATTTTGCCAGTTCTCGATTACGTCCACAGCAAGGGGATTGTGCATCGAGATATCAAACCAGATAACATCCTCATTCGCTATGTGGGTGGCAAACCAGTTTTAATCGACTTTGGCGCAGTCAAGGAAACGATGGGAACGGTGGTGACAGCTTCTGGAAATTCCAGCAAGTCAATTGTGATTGGCACACCTGGGTTTATGCCAAGTGAGCAAACTGCTGGACGCCCTGTATTTGCAAGTGATTTGTATAGTTTGGGGTTAACGGCGATTTATTTGCTCACAGGTAAGATTCCCCAAGAATTGGGATGTGACCCGGCAACAGGTGAGATTCTCTGGCGACAATATGCCTTGAGTGTGAGTCCCAGTTTCGCCACTGTTTTGGACAAAGCAATTCAGTCTCATGCACGCGATCGCTACTCCAGCGCCAGACAAATGCTGCAAGCATTGCAGGCTGGGGTATCTGCCACGGTAATCTCCGCCCCAGCAGGGGGGTCTGTTCAACAGCCGACAGTGGTAGCTGCACCATTTGCATCAAGTCCATACCAACAGGGACACTATCAGCACTCACCAGTCACACCTAGCAAAGCAATGAGTGATTGGCAAAAAGCTGTGATTATGGGCGGTGTTATTGGCGCCTGTGTCGTTGCTGGTTTGGCGTTCTTTAACAAACCACAATCTACTACTGTATCTAAGGAAAAAGAAGCTGTAGTAGCAACCAACTCCTCTCCCCCACCAGCTACCTCTTCTTTAGGAACTTCTAACAATCAAATATTGGCACAGCCACAACAGAACAGTAATCCTGCGCCACCGCTTTCTACCTCACAAGCTTACAGCCCATCTCAGTTTTCACCACAAGTGGCACAGCAAACAGTTTCACCACACCAAAATATAGCAACTTCCAAATTAACACCAACTAACCAGTCTATTCCGCCAGTTACTACCACAACTGGAAACGAATATTTTTGGCTTTCCGAAAGAGCAGTTACAGATGCTGATTTGGATGGTAAAAGCGGTTACGATCTAGATATTATGCGAAATTCGATTTTCGCACGTTCCGGTCGCCGTTTTGATACTCCTGGTTTACAAAGTTACTTTGATAACAAGTTGTGGTATCATCCCCGATATACACCACATGAGTTTGATAAGTTGAAGAAGGGGCTTTCCAATTTAGAGCAGCAAAATGTTGCATATATTGCCGCTTATCAAGACCGTTACAACCGAAGATATTTTCCCAAAAAACTAACGTAGGTTGGGTGACAAAATAATTACTAATTCGTAATTCGTAATTTGTAATTAATGATCGCAAGCACCTTTATTCATGGACTAGAAAAAATGTATGTATTCATTATTTCCAGCCTAAGCATTCATGCCTAGCAGTTAAGAGTGCTAGGGCAAGGTTGATGCGATCGCGCTTTTGACTCTGAAAATAACGTTGAGTAAGAATACTTAATTTTTTTACCAAAGACGCACCAGAACCTTACTTGTTTAATACTACCTCCGGTCGATAGACTTGAACAAATCTAGTAAAAGAACTAATTTAAATGGACTTACAGCTTAAAGATAAGACAGCCCTAGTTTCTGGCTCCACAGCAGGAATTGGTCATGCGATCGCAACTAGCTTGGCTAAGGAAGGGGCATCCGTCATTATTAATGGTCGCACCCAGGAACGGGTAAATAAAGCGATCGCCACTATCAAGAATATGAGTGCTACCGATAAGTTGTCCGGGCTGGTAGCTGATTTGGGTACAGCGGCAGGGGTAGCTCAGGCGGTGGAGCAATTTCCCCATATAGACATTCTGGTCAACAATCTTGGCATTTTTGAGACCAAGCCGTTTGCAGAAATTTCCGATGCTGATTGGATGAAGTTTTTCGAGGTCAACGTGCTGAGCGGAGTGCGGCTCTCGCGAGCGTATCTGCCGGGAATGCGCGATCGCAACTGGGGTCGGATCATCTTTATCTCTAGCGAGTCCGCAGTCCAGATTCCGGTAGAGATGATCCACTATGGCATGACGAAAACGGCCCAAATTGCAGTAGCGCGAGGCTTAGCAGAGACCACTGTGGGAACAAGCATCACTGTCAACTCGATTCTACCTGGTCCTACCAAGTCAGAGGGGGTGATGCGATTTGTGGAACAAATGGCGACAGATCAAAATAAGGATTTGGAAACAGTTGAACATGAGTTTAGCCAGACTATCCGCCCGACCTCATTAATCCAGCGCTTGGCGACAACAGAGGAAGTTGCCAACTTGGTGACTTCCGTCGCCAGCCCCCTCTCCTCAGCCACAAGCTGACTTGGATCGTCGGCAGTTTGGTTGTGGGTGGCGTGATTGGTGCGATAGCGATCGCCAGTATCAATCGCCCACCAGTGTCTGAAGCACCCATTGCCACAGCGCCTTCACCCACACCGCGAACAGAATCCCCGATACCCACGAATAAAGTAGCCAATACGCCTGTGGCTTCGCAACATCCAAGAACCCCAATTGCACCAACACCACCACGGCGACGAACAACTTCTGAAAACAAGCCACTAACATCTGATCTTCGCGCAGTTCCACTCGCATCGACGCTTCCAGCACTACATAAAAATAACACTCGCAATCACTTAGCTAGCACTACCAACATAAGTCACGTTCCAGCATTTCCTACGGGTACACCAAGAAGCACTGTAGAAACAGTCCTCGGCAAGCCAGCTAAAGATTCAAGAGGTGTTTGGGGCAATACCCGTGCTGTCACTTATAAATTAGTGCCAAATCAAATCGAACTTGGTTACTTATTTAACCGTGATTCGGGAGTGATTCGCCAAACCGAAGTAGCTTTTGCCCAATCTGTAGACTTTCAAGTTATGCTGACAACCTCAGAAGGAATGTTAGGCGGTAAAGCAACAGAAGAAGTTAAGGAGGGACTGCAACAGGTGCAACAGCGTCAGTTAGATAATTACCGTTTTACCAAAGGCTCGTTGAAGGGTCAGATTGTGCGTCAGGAGTGTGATTTAATTTATATCAGTATATGGGATGCGGACTTACATAATTTTGAGAGTCCGTCTGACTCTAGAAAATGTTGATTGTTGATTGCTAATTGCTAATTGTTCATTGCCATTCCCCACTCCCCACTCCCCATGCTAAACAATCGCTATCAAGTTATCCAGGTACTGAGTGCTGGTGGGTTTGGTGAAACCTTTTTGGCAGAAGATACCTATATGCCTTCTCGCCGTCGCTGTGTGATTAAGCAACTCAGACCGATCGCAAATGACCCGCAAACCTACAAAATGATTCAACAGCGGTTTGAACGGGAAGCAGCAACTTTGGAGTATCTAGGCGAAGGTAGTGACCAAATTCCCAAACTCTACGCCTACTTTTCGGAAAACGGGCAGTTTTACCTCGTCCAGGAATGGATTGACGGTCCTACCTTGACGGAATTTGTCAAAGCTAAAGGTCTACTGAACGAGACTGCTGTCAGGGAAATTTTATTGAGTCTGTTGTCAGTCTTAGATTATGTACACAGCAAAGGCATCATTCACCGAGATATCAAGCCTGATAATATCCTTCTGCGAAATTTAGCAGCCTCCAGCACTTCCTCTTATCAAGGAGTTGTGGGGAGTAAGCCGGTTTTAATTGATTTTGGTGCAGTCAAAGAAACGATACGTTCGGTGGTGAATTCCCCAGGATATCATACCAAATCGCTTGTCATTGGCACACCAGGGTATATGCCTAGTGAGCAAGCTGTGGGACGCCCAGTTTACGCTAGTGATATCTACAGTCTAGGTTTGACAGCAATTTATCTGTTGACTGCCAAACACTCACACGAACTACAAACCGATCCTCAAACTGGGGAAATACTTTGGCAGCATCAAGCCTCTGGAGTGTCCCCGAATTTGGCGATCATACTCAATCAGGCAATTAAGCCTCATACTAGCGATCGCTACACTACCGCTAGCAAAATGCTACATGCCTTACAATCTGCTGCTTCTATTCCTCCCACACCCACAGTAGCCCTTTCTGCTGTAGCTGCTACTACCCAGCAAATTCAGCCATTATCAACTCATACTTCCACTCCTAGAAACTGGCAAAAGCCGATTTGGCTCGTCAGTAGTTTGGTTGCGGGAGGCTTGATTGGCGCTGGTGCGATCGCCAGTATCAATCGCCAGCCAGAATCTGAAGCACCCATTGCCACTTCACCTTCACCCACACCGTTTTCAGAATCTAACACAACAAATCCAACCCCTTCACCAGCATCCCCAACTCCTACTTTTACACCTACTAAGAAGCCTGTTGCAATCGTCACACCTTCAATGCCAATTGCATCAGTTCCACCACTGCAGCCAGTAACTCCTGCACCTTCCCCAACACCAGTTGAATCGGCACCACAGCTAGAAAACGAACCAGTAGATTCAGATCCTCCCACATTTCCACCAGCATCGGTATCACCAGAAAAAGACAACCTCACGCCTACACCATCTCCCACCCCAGAGTTTACTCCAGCACCACTGAAAAACAACGTGCCTCCCACCCCGGAGTCTACTCCAGCACCACTGAAAAACAACGCGCCTCCCACGCCTGAGTTTACTCCAGCACCATTGAAAAACAACGCGCCTCCCACGCCTGAGTTTACTCCAGCACCACTGAAAAACAACGCGCCTCGCCATAACTCCAGCTTAACTACCAATATACAGACCGTTCCAGCCTTTCCTACAGGTACACCAAGAAGCGCTGTAGAAGATACTCTCGGTTCAGCCAAAGATTCAAGAGGTGCTTGGGGCAATACCCGTGCTGTTACCTATCATTTTGTGCCAAATCAAATCGACCTTGGCTATTTATTTGACCGTAAGTCTGGAGAACTGCGTCAAACTGAGGTGTCTTTTGCCCAGTCTGTAGATCCTCAGGTAATGCAGACAACCTTGGCGGGAATGTTAGGCGGTGAAGCTACTGAAAAAATTCAGCAGGGATTGCAACAAGTGCAACAGCGTCAGTTAGATAATTTCTCTTTTACCAAAGGCTCATTGAAGGGTCAAATTGTACGTCAGGAGTGTGATTTTATTTACATTAGTATCTGGAATCAGGACTTACATGATATTGTGAGTCCGTCTCAAAACAGGAAGTGTTGAAGCAGCAGAATTGATTTGCACCGAAAGAAATGTCAAACCTATGAAAAGTTTATTCATTGCGATCGCGATGTAATACCTTATACGCTTTTGTTAGTTTTTGTCAATTCTTATACTCTTCATACCTCGCTACCGTATGTCTTTACTTAAAAAATCACTTCTCATGCTGCGTTCACAACGTGTTTGGCTTGTTCCGGTAGCTCTCACAGTCTTGGGTTTCGGGGGTGCTACAAAAGTGAGCGCCCAGACTACCTATCCATTTAGCGGTTACTATGATACAACAGTCATTGTTAAACCCATTACCTCAGACATTTCACAGGTAATGGAGTCAGGTGTCAGTACTGACGCAGGGTACGGTCTGAACCAATACAATGGTCTGACCTACTCCAAGACTAACTCTACTACCGGCGAACTCAGCTTTAACATAGATCCAACAACATTTGGCTTACCGGACTTACCAGTAGGCTACATTGAGTTCGGCAGCGGCACTAACAAGTTGTTTGGAACCAGTGATGCCTCCACTAAAGCTGACCTTGAAAACCTCACATCGGCAGGTTCTGGTACTGTAGCGATCACTGGTGGTGAGGGCATATTCAACAACGCTAGCGGCACATTATTATTTACCGAAAACGACAAAATTAGTTTCGATGGAACTACTATTATTTTACACGGTCTGTCTTTAGTAACTGGTCCCATTGAGACATCGCAGAAAGTTCCGGAACCGAAAAATACTACGACGCTGATCGGCTTAGGTGTGATTGGATGTGGTTTATTGCTACGCCGACGCAGCCTTGGAGTCGCTAAATGAAGTAGCGCCTTTGTCCGAAAAGTCAGCATCAACTTAAGTGCGATCGCACTTAAGCAGGACTTACGCAAAAATTGCCAAAAAGCTTAATTTATTGAACCGCCAAGACGCCAAGAACGCCAAGAATTCGTAGAGTTTGCGTAAGTCCTATAAAAGAACGAGCGAATCACTTACACCAATCATCGGACAAGTTTCAATAGAAATTGCAGATGAACACCCTCCTAACTGGAGAACCCTCTACCGATGGTTGTATGACTATGAACGTTCAGGACAAGACATTCGATCGTTGGTGCCAAGACATAGTGCGAAATGGAATCGTCACCAGTTGGACTCTGAGGTACGCCGAATTATTGATACCGCAATCAAGAGTGTTTATCTAACTTTGTCCAGACCAGATATAGCTGATGTCTATGATGAAGTTTAACGTCAAATTACTCAAGAAAATCAGACCCGTGAACTCATTGGTAAACCGCAATTAGCTATTCCTCATAAAGCTACTATCTATCGCCTGATTTCCCAATTAGATCTCTATGAAAAAGCTGTGGGTCGATATGGCTTGAGGATAGCAGGTCAAATGTATGAGCCAGTCCAACTTGGGCCGCGCTCTCAAGTATGGGAGAAAGCTGTAGCAGAGTATCCGCCAGCCTTACCACCATCAAGTCAGCAACTAAAGTGACAGATGATACCAACCATTGATGCCTTCTGGCTTAGTCTTGCCCCTCACGGGTTCAAGCTCCTACCAAATCTTTGATTTGGTGGTCAACAATTACGTGGGGCTTTCAAGCCCCCACTGATTGTCTTACATAGCAGCATAGCTGCCTTTCTTTTTGACTTATGGATGAAGCGAGGTTCTGAGTCGTTGAGTCCAGCAGCCAAAATCCCGCTTTAGCGCGCAACTCACGTCTGAAGAGTGCAAATTGTCATTCCCAAGCGCGAATCAGGTAGTTTGTTGCCACTTTTTGTGCAATCTGTTGTCAAATTTTGGGTCTTGTCA
>CAZZYE010000101.1:0-13327 GCA_964658145.1 uncultured Stigonema sp. | reverse complement strand
AATTTTTCAGCAACCACTTGTACGTGAGGTTCTCTAACCAGAGAAACGTGATCGCCAGGAATACGGTGAATATCCACTCCTCCAGCAGCCAGCTTACTCCAGCCCAAATTAGGATCTAATTCAAAGCCTTCACCTTCTACTCGCATATGTTCTTCAACCGCCAACAAAGTCACTTTCCCTTTGTAAGTTTGCAGAATGTATTTTTCTGCTGCTTCACCGTGGGCTTCTTTCATATAGACGCAGCGAACCTTCTGAGGTAAAGGAAGCTCAGCACTCTGGTAAAATTTGCAGGCAATCTTCCGAAGCTGATATTTGAAAAGATACTCTAGCCACGGTAGCCATCGCTTCAGCTTGTTCTGAAAGTAGGCAGGTCCGTTTTGTGAAAGCTTCTTTAAGTGAAGAGGCAATCGCTTCCACATTGGCAATCGACTGATAGAACCGGGAACAGATGTATCAAATAAGACTAGTATAGCAATTTTCTCGCCTTGCTTGTGCAGTTGCTGAGCCATCTCATATGCCACTAAACCTCCAAAGGAGTATCCTCCTATAAAATAAGGACCAAACGGCTGGACGGTTTTAATCTCTTTGATGTAGTGAGATGCCATATCTTCAATCCGATTATAGGCAGCTTGCTGTCCATCCAGTCCTTGTGCTTGTAGCCCATAAAACGGTTGCTCTGCATCAAGATGAGACGCTAATTTATAATATGATAAAATATTACCGTCCAAAGGATGGACAAAAAAGAAAGGGGGTTTGGAACCGTTAGGCTGAATTGCCACCAGTGAGGACCAAGATGCTGACTGCTGCTTGGGCAAAAGCTGAGTATCTCTCCCAGAAGCCTCCATGTGATTGCCTTCTATCAATACTTGTTGACCGATCATCAAGGCTTGAGCCTCCACAGTCCCTGATTGAAAAAGGGTTGCCAGAGGGAGATTTATGCCGAAAGCTTTCTCGATTCGCCAAAATAGTTTGACTGCAAGCAGGGAATGTCCTCCTAATTCAAAGAAATTATCCCTGACGCCAATCGGTTGGATACCTAAAACTTGTTGCCAAATCTGTGTCAGCTGTTGTTCTAACTGATTGCGGGGAGCAACGTTGGTTTTTTCCGTGTCCCGCCTCACAAGTTCGGGTACTGGCAGTGCTAATCGATCTACTTTACCGTTTTGTGTCAGGGGTAAAGCGTCTAGGATTACAAAGGCGCTGGGAATCATGTAGTTGGGCAACGAATCCAACAGGAAATTTCGCAGTTCACTGGTTGTCAAGACTTGCTCAAGCTTGGGAACCACATATGCCACTAGGTATTTCTCCTGCGCCACATCCTCTAGTGCAATCACCACAGTCTCTTGGACTGCAGGATGTTGGCGAAGGATTGCCGCAATTTCTCCAAGTTCTATGCGGAAGCCACGAATCTTCACCTGGTGGTCGATGCGACCAAGAAACTCTATGTTACCGTCCGGTAAGTAGCGTCCTAAATCGCCAGTTTGATAAAGCCGATCTTCGGCAATATTGGTCAACGGATTGATGATGAATCTTTCTTGAGTCAGTTGGTCGTTGCCAAGATAACCTTGAGCTAAGTAAGGAGTGCGGACATAGATTTCGCCAATCTCTCCCATCCCTGCCAACTGCTGCATGTGTGTGAGAATCAGTAATTGTACACCCTCAATCCCTCTACCCAAAGGTATAGTCTGTTTGAAAATGCGATCGCAGTCTTTGGGAATGATGAAATAACCCATTGCTTGAGGCGTTTCCGTCGCTCCGTAGAAATTAACACTCTGGGCTTGGGGAGCAAAATCATGGATTCTCGTCACATCCTGCTGTGTTAACACATCGCCACTAAAAAACAGATAACGCAGGTCTGTTGTTTTGCTTTCGGTATTTGTGGTCAACAGTTGTGCCATAGCCGGTGTCAGATGAGCAATGCTGACTCGTTGTTGCTGCATCCAGTCAGCCAGTTGACCTGGTGTGTCGATATCCTGTGGCGAGGGGATATATAAAGTTGCACCCAGCGACAGTGGCGTGAAGATATCTCGTAACAAAGGGTCATGGGAAAGACCCGAAAGCATACTGAATTTATCTGATTGATTTAACCCAAAAGTTTGACAATGCCATTGCACGAAGTGGGATAGGGGTCTATGAGTGCCTTTAATTCCCTTGGGTTTTCCTGTAGACCCGGAAGTAAAGGCAACATAAGCTAAATCATCCGGCGCAACCGTCACTGTTGGGTGTTGAGTGGGATAATTGTGCAATACTGAGTCGGATTGCAGCTTCAGACGACAGCTACAAGATAAATCTACATACTCTTGGAGAGCGGTGGGTAAAACTTCGTCGGCGATTTGCAACCAAGCGCGAGGCTGGGCGATTTCAAGGCAATCAATGAGGCGAGAAGCCGGGTAAGCCGGATCGAGAATCACAAAAGCGCAACCTGCAGCCAAAACCCCTAGTATTGCCCAAACAAGCGTTGCACTCCGGTGTGCGTAAATAGCCACAATGTCTTGAGACTGGAGGTGATTCGCTAGGAGATAGTGCGCAAGTTGATTTGCACGCATGTCTAACTCGCCATAAGTCCAAGCAACCTGCGCATCCACAACCGCCACCTGTTGTGGCACTCTTTGTGCTTGGTTGTGAAAGCTGCTGAGGACGGGTAGTTGCCATTGATTCCCAAGTGGCTGAGTCGGATTTGGTAAGAGTAATTTGGCTTTGGGGGTGACCAGAGACAGTTGGGCAATACTCAGATCTGGGTTTTCCACAATCTGGATGAGCAAATGATGGAATTGTGAGAGCATCTCTATCATTCGCTGAGGTGCAAACAAATCGGCATTGTAGACTAATTCCAGTTGGATGCCCTGGGAAAGTTCTCTCACATATAAGGTTAAGTCGAACTTGGAAGCAATTTCCGGCATGGCGACTGGTGCCACATCTAGCCCCGGCAGTTCCAGTTGGATGTCCTCCAAGTTAAGCATATTAAACCACACCTGAAACAGTGGGTTGCGGCTGGTATCGCGCTCTGGTTGTAGTTCTTCTACCAGTTTCTCAAACGGCATATCTTGATGGGCATAAGCATCTAATGCCATTTGGCGGACTTGAGCTAGTAGTGAACGAAAACTCGGGCGACCAGAAAAGTTAGTCCGTAAAACCACAGTGTTAATAAAAAATCCTATCAGCTCTTCAATCTCAGCCCGATTGCGACCAGCAACCGGAGAACCGATGTTCACATCTTCCTGCCCAGTATAGCGGTGCAATAGAGTCCCAAATGCTGCTAGCAACGTCATGAACAGGGTGGCACCCTCCTGCTGTGAGAGTGCACGCACTGATGCCGCCAGCGTCTGGGGTAGTATCAAGGATTGGGTCGCTCCTTGGTAGGTTTGGACTGGCGGTCGCGGTCGGTCGGTGGGTAATTCCAGTACATGGTTAGCACCCGCTAACTGGTTTTTCCAGTAGTCTAGCTGGGTCTGTAGGGGCGAACACCCCTTCGGGTTCGCAGTCCCCTGCGGAGGGTTTCCCTCCTTCAGGGCTGTCTCACCGTTTGCCCCTACCTGTTGTAGCCATTGGCGTTGCCAAACGGTAAAGTCGGCATACTGGATCGTTGGTTTTGGCAGGGGATTGTGTAGGGGCGAACGGCCGTTCGCCCCTACATTATATAAGGCTGCCAACTGCTTCCACACGATGCCTATCGACCAGCCATCAGATGCGATGTGGTGCATAACCAAAAGCAGTATATGCTCTTGTTGGTCTATCCGCACTAAAGTGGCTCGCAGCATCAAGTCAGATGTTAAGTCAAAGGGGCGTTGCAACTCTTGGTTCAAGATCCTTTGCACTTGTTCTTGCTTACCACAATCAGCCTCTTGTGTCAAGTCAATCACGCTCGTTTCGACTGATCTTGGTTTGCCGATTACCTGTATGGGGCTACCGTCAGGTGATGAAATAAAATTGGTTCGCAGTACCTGATGATGGGCAACGATCGCATCTATTGATTGCAGCAATACATCCACGTTGAGTCTGCCCGTCAAACGCTGTGCTGTTGGCAGGAGATAAGTTGAGTTGTTTGGTTCCAGTTGCTCCAAAAACCACACTCTTTGTTGGGCAAAGGATAGGGGGGCTGAGTCCAAGTTCTTTAGGGGAATAATCTGGTGGACGTTTGTATCACCCGCTACTGTTTGACTCTGGGCGATCGCATCAGCTAAAAGTGCGATCGTCGATTTCTCAAACAGCCACTGTAGCGGAATTTCTACACAGAAGGCTTGGCGGCACTGAGAAATCACTTGTGTCGCCAGTAGCGAATGCCCGCCTAGTTCAAAGAAGTTGTCGTGGATGCCTACTTGCTTTATTCCTAAAATTTTGACCCAAATTGCCGCTAGTATCTCCTCAGTGTAATTACGTGGTTTAACGTATTCAATTTTAGCACTGCTGTTGATATCCAGTGAAGGTTGCCCCGCAACGCTTGCAAGGGCGGATCGGTCTACTTTACCATTAGGGGTCAACGGCAGAGTCGGCAGCATCACAAAGATGGCAGGCACCATATGATCGGGTAGTTGCTGCAACAGAAAGCGGCGCAATTCGCGATCGTTAGTCAGCTCTGTTTTGGCGACAACATAAGCCACGAGGCGCTTGAAGCCTTGAGCGTCTTCTAAAGCAATAACTACGGTTTCGCGCACCTGAGGGTGTTGGACCAGCACAGCTTCAATTTCCCCCAGTTCAATGCGGAAGCCGCGAATCTTCACTTGATGATCGATCCGACCGAGGTACTCAATGTTGCCATCCGGTAGATAACGCGCTAGGTCGCCAGTTTTGTAAAGGCGGCAGACGTTCCGCCGGAACGTCTCTTCATCACTCCTTAAAAAGGGGTTGGGGATGAATTTCTCCTGTGTTAAGTCCGGGCGGTTGAGGTAGCCGATCGCAAGACAGTCACCACCAATGTACAACTCGCCTCTAACTCCAATGGGGACTGGTTGGAGATCGCTGTCTAAGATATAGATGGTTTTGTTAGCGAAGGGACGACCGATGGGAATTTTCTTCCCTGTAGCGTCTGAGTCAAACTGGGGAGTAATTTCAAACAAAGTTGCTGTTATTGTTGCCTCTGTAGGACCATAGGCATTGATCAGACGAACTGAAGACATCAGACTTTGTCTCCACAGATTCAGACCTTCAGGTAACATTTGGTCTCCACCAACAAGGACGAGTCTAAGTTGGTTTTTCGGAGCGGACTCTGGTGTGAGAACCCACTCTTGTACCAGTTGTTGCCAGTAGACTGGTGGGAGACTAACGACAGTTATTCCAAAATCCGCAATTTTCTGATGAAAGTTTGTTGTCGTCCATAAGTCGGCACCCCGAACAACCAGCTTAGCTCCAATAAGCAGCGTCAGAAAGATTTGCTCCAATGACACATCAAAGTTGAGTGAGGAAAATTGGAGAACACAATCACTGGAGTTTAGTTGGTATTCCTTTTGAATAGCACAGCAGTGGTCCGCAAGCGAACTATGAGAGATGAGAACTCCCTTGGGTTTACCTGTAGACCCGGATGTGTAAATCACATAAGCCAAGTCGGAGAGTTGAACACCACTGACAGGGTTGTGTTCACTCTTTTCATCGATCGCTTCCCAATCTGTATCCAAACAGACCACAGTCGCACTACACTCACTCACGCACGCCGACAACCTCTGTTGCGTCAACAGCACCGACACTTGTGAATCTAACAACATGTAGGACAGACGCTCTTGGGGATATGCTGGGTCTAGTGGCACATAAACTCCACCAGACTTGAGGATGCCCAAGAGTCCTACCACCATCTCTATGGAGCGATCGACACAGATGCCTACCAGTACTTCAGGTTCTACCCCTAGGGCTTGCAAGTGGTGAGCTATTTTGTTAGCACTCTGGTTAAGTTCCCGGTAGGTAAGTTGCTGGTTTTCAAACACTACCGCCAGCGCATCCGGCGTTCTTTCCACCTGTTCTTCAAACAACTGATGGATACACTGTGTAGGATACACTGATGTGGTGTCGTTCCACTCAAAGAGCAACTGGTGTCGCTCTTGCGAAGTCAACAGAGGTAATTCTGTGACTCGCTGGTCTGGATTGGCCACAATCCCCTCAAGCAGTGTCTGGAAATGTTCAACCATCCGGGTAATAGTAGCCGAGTCAAACAAGTCTGTGCTGTAATCAAAACAGCCCTTAAGACCTGAAGTCGTTTCTTCTAGTTCCAAGGTCAAATCAAACTTCGTTACCTTGCTCTCCACTGACCAGGGGCTGAGGGTAAGACCCGGTAGCTCTAGTTGCCCCTGAGGGGTATTCTGGAAGACAAACATCACCTGAAACAGTGGATGATAGCTCAGGGAACGTTCCGGTTGCAGTTCTTCTACGAGTTTCTCAAACGGCAGGTCTTGGTGATCGTAGCCACCCAAGGCTACTTCCCGGATTCGACTCAGCAATTCCTGGACACTGGGGTTGCCCCCTAGGTCAGTGCGCAGGACCAAAGTGTTGACGAAAAACCCGATCAGATCCTCAGTCTCAGCACGGTTGCGATTAGCGATCGGTGAGCCGACAATGATGTCTGACTGACCTGAATAGCGGTAGAGCAAAATCTTGAACGCTGCCAGCAACGTCATGTATAAGGTGACCCCAAAGCGCTGCGAGAGTTCGTTGAGTGCCTCACTCAGGCTTTTAGGTAGCTCCAGATATTGCCTTGCGCCAGAGTAAGTCATCACTGGCAATCGCGGTCGGTCAGTGGGTAACTCTAGTACTGTTGGACTGCTTGCTAACTGATGCTTCCAGTAGTCAAGCTGCGACTGTAGGGGCGAAAGACCCAGAGTCCCGACCCGTTCCAACCACTGGCGCTGCCAATGTGCAAAATCAGCATATTGAATAGGTAACTCAGGTAGGGGTGACGGTTTCCCGGTGGAGAAAGCTTCATAGAGTGCTGCCAATTCCCGAAGGAATATATTCAAAGACCAATCGTCGAAGACAATGTGGTGAATTGTGAACAGCAGCAGATGGTCAACTGATGTCAAGCGCAGAAGTTGGACTCGCCACAACGGTCCGGTAGCTAGGTCAAAAGGTTGCCCAGCCGACTCTGTAGCCACTCTTTTAGCTGACTCCTCTCGTTCAGTAACAGGCAAATCCTCTAGGTCTACTATTGGCAACAGCACAGTAGAGGCAAACGGCCGTTCGCCCCTACTTTTGTGAATCACCTGAATTGGTTGCCCATTCACCTCTGCAAAACTAGTCCGCAGCGCCGAATGGCGTTGGACAATTTCACACAAGCTTTGCTCTAATGCAATGACATTGAGATCACCCGCGATCCGATACGCTACTGAGAGATTGTAGGCAGGACTTTCAGGCTGCAATTGAGCGATGAACCACAGTCTAGCTTGGGCAAAAGACAGTTCGAGTTTTTCTGTTGCCGACAGCCGCTCAATCCCTGACACTTGTAGGGGTGAGCCGTTCGCCTCTACAGATTCACTGTGGCGGGTGGCGATCGCTCTTGAAGCCAGTTGTGCGACTGTCGGCAATTCAAACATGCAGCTTAGGGGCAAATCTACACACAAAGTCTCCCGCACCCTAGAAATAACTTGCGTTGCCAGCAGCGAATGCCCACCTAAGGTAAAGAAGTTGTCGTGGATACCTATGTGTTCTAAACCGAGAACTTGCTCCCAGATAGCCACTAAAACATTTTCCGTGGAAGTGCGGGGTGCAACAAAGCACTCAGACCGACTGAAACTAGATGAATCCGGTGAAGGTTGCCACGCAACGCTTGCAATGGCGTGGCGGTCTACTTTACCGTTGTGGTTTAATGGCAGGGCGGACAAGAATACGAAGGCTGCAGGCACCATGTACTCAGGTAGTAAATCCTGCAAAAAGGAGCGCAATTCACTACTCGTCAGGACTTGCGGCTCGTTTGCTACCACATATGCTACAAGTCGCAAGTCACCAGGAACGTCCTCTCTTGCTATAACAAGGCTCTGTTTGATTGCCGGATGTTGAGCCAGCACGGCTTCAATTTCTCCCAACTCAATCCGGAAGCCACGAATTTTCACTTGGTGGTCAATTCGACCTAAGAACTCAATATTCCCATCGCTTAATCGACGCCCCAAATCCCCAGTCTTATACAGGCGTTCCGAAGAATAGTTTTGGGTTCTCAACTGAGAGTTTTGAATTGAAGAATCTTCTTCCGAAGAGACGTTCCGCCGGAACGTCTCTTCATCACTCTTGAGGAAGGGGTTGCGAATAAACTTCTCACTAGTTAGTTGCGGACGGTTGAGATAGCCTCGCGCCAAGCCAACACCGCCAATATACAGTTCCCCAGAGACGCCTACAGGCACAGGCTGCAAATCCTCATCCAGGATATAAATTTGTGTGTTCGCAATTGGGCGACCAATCGGTGCAATTTTGAAGAGCGTTTCCTGTTTGCATGTCCATGTAGCTGCATCGATAGAAGCTTCTGTCGGACCATAGCAATTATGCAGAACATTTTCCTTGTTCATTAAAGCATGGAAGCGCTCGATGAGTGCAACAGGCAAAGCCTCACCACCGCAGGTAACGTGCCTGAGGCTAGTACAATTCTCGAAACCCTTTTCCTCCAATAATACGCGGAGTATGGAGGGGACCAAGGCAATGACTGTGATTTGATTCGAGGCAATCATCTTGACGAGGTAAGCTGTGTCCTGATGTCCGCCAGGACTAGCCAAGATCAACTGTGCGCCAAACAACAACGGCCAGAATATCTGCCAAACAGAAGGGTCGAAGCTCAAAGAAATCGTTTGTAAAACTTTGTCTTGTGCGGTTAATTTAAAGGTTGTTTGCCGCCAGCACAGTTGATTGCACAAACTACGGTGCGAAATCATCACACCTTTGGGCTGTCCTGTAGACCCGGAGGTATATATGACATAAACTAAGTTGTCGGTCCATAAATTACTGACGGCATTCTCCGCACTTCTCGTGGAGATGAGATCCCAGTCTGTATCCAAGCAAATTACTTGCGCCTCAGATTCCGGCAATCCGGCTACCAAGTTCTTGGTCGTCAACAGCACCGACACTTGGGAATCTGACAACATAAACTTTAATCGCTCTTGAGGTAATCGCGGGTCTAAAGGCACATAAGCACCACCCGCCTTGAGGATGCCCAACATTCCCACTACCATTTCAACAGAGCGATCGACACACAGACCCACCAGCACATCGGGTTTTACCCCTAGTGCTTGCAAGTGGTGCGCTAGTTGGTTAGCCCTTAAGTTCAACTCTTGGTAGGTGAGATGCTGATCTTCAAATACCACCGCTACGGCGTAGGGACTACGCTCTACTTGCGCCTCAAACAACTGATGAATACACGCATCCTGAGGATAATCGACATGAGTGGAATAACACTCCACCAGCAACTGCTGTTGGGCTACTGTCTGCAATTCTCTAACTCCCTGCTCTGAATTCGCCACATTGTCGCAGTTTGCTTTAGGTATAATAGTTTTTTTATACGTATCCATTTGTCTTAAATCTCCTCAGGTTTAAAATCTCACTACTACTCCCGGAACGCCTGAAAAATACTTATTAATCAACCACAGAGACGCAGAGAACGCAGAGAGATATATAAGTAATTTTTCAGTGTAGATGAGTAAAAAGTAATTTATGTAGCTCATCGGCAATGCCTTCCCATTTGAAAAGCCGAGCGTCGCTACATATGTCTTCCCAATTACTCCTTTCCCGCTACAAGATTACCTATGATCCAATACGGTTCAGTTAGAAGCGTCACTCCCCGAAGATCCCCCCAACCCCCTTAAAAAGGGGGGCTTTTTCCCCCTTTTTTAAGGGGGGCTAGTTCCGATCAAGCCTTAACTGAACCGTATTTACCTATGATCTTTCTTTGCGTCCTTGGCACGGCAGTCGCCTAGTAGCGGGAAAACCGACAACATGCGCGCTACCTTGTCTTGGCGGTTCGAGAATGAGCTTCATCAAGAAATCCAAATTCTTTCCGAAAAAAAGTTATTGCAGTGGCTCAAAATAATGTAAATTTTTCCGGAAGTAGGCAGGAAATGTAAGTTTCATATAGCAATCCTAAATGATTCCTGAACACCTCTTCCTTGTCTTCCTTGTCCCCCTTGTCCCCCTTGTCCATAAATTAAATAGGACTGCTATACTAGCCCTTCTTATGAAGCAAATGGGCAAGAACTATCTGATGTGTAGGTATGAGATATCTCGCGACTTAATAATAATGAATTTTCTTGTTGAAGTTGAGTTCTTGCCAACGCCAATACCTTACGAGCATTGCTTAAATATATGTTATTCCCACCTTGATCAAAATGCTGTAAATAGGCTTCGAGATACCTAATACGTAAGCCTAAATTATCTGTACTCACAAGAAAAGGAAGGTCAGATTCAACCAGATAGCGGATAGCTAGGATGGGAATAGGGCTACGAAGCGGACGGAAGTGTGGATTGTGTAGACCAGGGCTTTCAGTACGATTATGAAATTCCCCTAACATCAGTCCTGTTTTAACAAACAAAGGCTTAAGTTTTTGTTGGACACCATCAATTAGTTTGTCAGTATCATCTATGTGTAGATCGGGAAAGACTAGTAACACTACTTTATTTATGGCAGATTCTCTCTCTTGTGGTTCTATCTCAAGGAAAATATTTCGGTAACCCAGAACAATTTCTTCAACTTGAGAAGACTCCAAATTTTTAGCACGAATAGCTGCTAGTCGAATGCTGTTTAACTTAAGTGCGTGAGGCACAAAAGGGCACACAGCACCAGGTCTACCTAAATCAGGGTGAGGTCTTGCCAAAAAAGTTTTAGCCCACTCGGTAATTTCAATTAAGTAGGGAAGGTCTTGCTTGATATGGTCTAGCTCAATAGGTGTATAAAGTTGCATTGCCGGAAAGTAGTTGCAAAGTTTTTCTTAAGTAGAAGCCTTACTTTAATTAGAATGAAACTAAGTCATTATACATAGCTAATCTCCGTTAACTTATTGTTTGCGTATAAGTTTAAAAGATAAAACAACTTTCAAACTCAGATTGATAATTTAGACTAGTGCAGTTTAGATAAGTATTTATCAGCCTGTAGGTATACTTATACTTAAGTGCTTGTTATTGGTTTAAAGTGGAACCTTAATAAGTTTATTCATAACGTTTTTTATGTTACTTAACTAACACTCTTGCTGACCTATCTGATGCCATATAATTATTTTTATCAAAGTAATTTAGTGGAATTATAAAGTTGATATTTAAATGGTTATTTAAATTGTAAAGTTTTTGTATTGCCGTCAAACTCTCCTCGTTTATTTTATAAAAAACTTTCAATGTCAAAACTTATTGATATTCTTTAAATAAAATAACTATGAAGTTTTTGCTTAGATATTTTCTGTGAATATAAATTTATAGTATTTTTTGTATATGTAGATATGATGAAGTTATATAAAGAATTTATGCTTTTACTAAATACGATCAAAGTTAGCAAAATAAATATTAATTTTCTGTAAAAAGTACGTTGTTGAATATAAATTTTTAGTGTTATTTTGAAATATAAGGTGTAAAGTGTGCTTATATTTAAGGTGTTCTACAGGTGTGTATTGGGACTAACGCCCCTTAGCCCGCAGTTGATGAAGAGGGAAACGCAAACGACTTACTGCGAGCAGGATCAATACGGTACGGGAACGCGATGTTCATCCCAGCAAGATCCCCCCACTACCCATGCCCTTACGGGTGACGCTCGTTCCTCGTTCGCGATCTCAATGAGCATGCTGTTGTTACCCCCCAACCGCCGCTCATTTATCCGCTACACCCTCAACGGGGTAAAGATTGTCTAATAAGAGTCTTCGGTTTACCTAACCGATCAGGGAGATCCAGGCGCATTTATGGAGCAAAGTGTACTAGAATGACCAATTGCCAATGACGGTTCTAACCAGTTAAGTTTATTTTTTCGACCTACTTAACAGCTCATTTGATTCTAAAAACCTTCCCTTTCGGAACAAAGGGTAATTGCCGATCTACAGGAATTAAAAAAGCATGTTCTCGACGAATGTGTAGATGATCGCAATATCCATCAGTAATAATTAGCAAGGAGCCATTTTTCGGGAAATCGTCTGCTTTTTCCAATAAATCAATTCCTGGCTGTAAGACAGTACCGCCTCTTCCCCTGACTTTAACTCTCTCGGCTAGTGCTTCTGGTGCTAGATAGCCTTGGTCATAAGCAACTGCATCACAGAAAACGACCCGCACAAAAGGAACATCATGAGAAATACTATAAGAAGCGATCGCTCCTAATGCCTTCCCCAACAACTCCCGATCCATTGAACCAGAGGTATCTAAGACTACCCCAAATGTCCGACTTTCTTCTATGCTATCCGGTACATAACTTGGACGGGGAATATCCGGAGTCGTTGACTGACGGCGACTAGGACGAGCATAAGACCTAAATTTGATTAGAGGAGAAAAGTAATTATCAATTGCTTTAGCCAATTCCACATCCCAAGGAATAGGAGGGTGACTCAAAGCGCGGTAGTGCGCCCTTCAGGTAAGATCGGAGTCTGGTATTTTGGCGATAGCGCAGGCGATCGTATACCCGATCGCTATCTTGCAGGTAATATTGGAAATATGCTGCCAACCGCAACGTTATTTTTCGCTTTTTGTTTGTACCATCGACCAATCGACTCATGACCGAGGAATTAGAAAGAGCCGACAATGATTCACCGTGTACGTAAATATTAGAAGCATAGTTTCCCCAAGCAATGCAGTTTTTCTTCCCCCAAACAGCAGCACTAATTAACTGGGAACGTCCCCACGAATTTCTGGATAAGGAATTTCAAAAAATTGATCGCGAAGCCGAACAAGGAAGAAGATATGCAGATAAATTAGTCAGAGTCTGGCAAATTCAAGGACAAGAAATTTGGCTGTTAATTCACGTCGAAATCCAAGCGCGATCCGAAGACACTTTTCCAGAAAGGATGTTTTCCTACAACCTACGAATTTTTGATAAAGTTGCCAAACCTGTCATCAGTAAGCGCGATTTTGTGTGACACAGACACAACATGGCGACCAAACCAATACAGCTAGAATTATCCTGACACCAGGCTGAACTTTGAATTTGGAACCGTCAAACTGCTCGATTACCAAAACCGTTGGACAGAATTAGAAGCCAGCGACAATCCCTTTGCAACGGTGGTAATGGCACATTTAAAGACACAGGAAACTAGTAAAAAGCTAGGAGAACGGAAAAATTGGAAATTTAGCTTGATTCGTCGATTGTACGAACAAGGATGGCAAGAAAGGGATATTCGTAACCTGTATCGGTTTATCTGACTTTTCACGGGATGTGGAAAGGGGGAAATAGTTCGCGAGTTGAAGTGGC
>CAZZYE010000100.1:0-13483 GCA_964658145.1 uncultured Stigonema sp. | reverse complement strand
TAACAACTAACAACCAACAATGAAATTACAGCGAACAACTTTAATTTTGATACTGCTAGCGCTGGGTAGTGGTGGTTTTGTTTACTTTTATGAAATTAAAGGTGCGACTCAGCGAGATTCAGTCAAGGAGAAAAAGCAGCATATTTTTTCTTTTGAGGCTTCAGACATACAGTCTTTGATGGTAAAGACTCAAAATTTGACGATAAATCTGGAACGTGGCAACAATTCTGGCAGAACCAAGTGGTTGATTCAATCTCCCACAGTTGCGCCAGCAAATGATGCCGTTGTGTCATATTTGATAGATACGTTGGTGAAGGGTAAGGAGTCGCGAACTTTATCGATCAGTGCTAATCAGCTTGGAGAATTCGGCTTAGATCAACCTCAAGCAACAATCGATGTGAGACTGAAGAATCAAAAAACCCATAGGTTGATTTTGGGTAAACCTGACTTTAGCCGCCGTTTCTTATATGCTATAGCTGACCCTGGTACTCAACCACATGGGAATATAGATGTGCTGTTGGTATCTACAGATTTTCAGAACGCAGTCAATCGACAACTGTCAGAGTGGAAACAAATTGTAGATTTTAATGGGACTCAGCCGTTGCCAAGCAATGATAAACCTACTCCAGCAAATAGCAAATAAGCAATAAGTTGAACTCATCCCACAAGATCGCACCTTCGTGGGTAAGGGGCATGGGGTGCGGATCACAATATAAGCTTAAATAATAAGCGATATAGCAATTAGTAATTCTATTAATCATCAGACATCTTAGGATTAGACATATTTATTAGTAAATCAATAATATCCTTATGTTTTTTCTGGAACTTTAATAGTTCTAAGTAAGCAAACGGGACTACTATTGGCCAGAAAATAGTAGCTATGACTAAAATTACACTAGAAAAGAAGCGCGGCTTCATATAATTTATGTCTTCATCTTCTAGAAAGAATTCTAGCCATTGACAAAAGAAACAGTAAGACATAGCTAAGTAACCTAGAATTGCCGAATAAGTGATAAGTTTTAGTACCATGATGATAATTTGGTTGTAAATGTAGCTAAGGGTGGTAGTAAACTTACAATGAGAATCTAAATAATCTCCTAGTAATTAAGTAAATTTACGCAACAGTGACATGCTCTAGATATACCCAGCCACTTAACTTGATTCTGATTAAGTTATAACAAACTTTTATTTGCTTTTTTCTAAAGCACTAAATCTTATACATTGACAAAATTTTGATTGTATGATTTGTCCCATAGTGCATCTCTACATAGATCAATCACCTCAACTAAGTAGGGTTTTTTTGGTAGTCCCTAAGTCCGTTTCGCTATATTCTTAACTAGGTGTAAGTGAACTCAACTTATGCGCTCCTTGTGTCAGATAGAACGTGGACTGTAGATAGCTGAAACCGGAACGCCGCCGCAGTGCAGTTGAGAGAGCAGATACAAACAATGCGGACAGTAGCGATCGCGCATGTGATCCATAATCCGGTCTTTTTGTACAGTGCGTCAGTCCTAAAGCACATATCTAGCTTTACCGACTGAAACAGTAAAAGGCAATAACCCGAAAAGAATTGTAAAAAATAATTATATTCTCCAGAATGCGTTGTCAGCCTCGCAAACGCCAATCGCCTGTAGCTTGGGAAACCCGACATAGAACACCGCAGAATGTTCGGAGGAGTCAGCAATCTCCGACGGGTTTCCCTTATCTGGGTAGTCGCCAATGTCAACTTATATCACGTCCGGTAGTTGCCCGAAAATAAGTTTGTAGTGAGGACTTCAGTCCTAGGCGCGCTCTTAAGCAAGGACTAAAGTCCTTACTACAAACAAGTTTTATTATGGGCTATTGACCGGACAGTTTCACCTGGAGTTGCGGGACTGTAATTATAACAAATCGCACCTGTAGCAAAAGTTTCTCAATCAGGAAATAACAGCAGTGCCATTAATAGATCGCGGTCAACAATACACCATTTGTATCACCTATTTGCTCGACTAAATCATCCATAGAATTACCTGTAGCTAATAATTCGCCATCTTTAACCGCTACCCATTGATTGAGATAGTTACGATCGCGACGCTGCTGGCTAACCCACTCTCGACTCTGTTGCCAACCTCGGTCAATAGATCTTTTCACTGATGTAACTGTCGCTGGTGCAAGAATGTCAGCACTCTTCTGAATATCCTCACGATCTGGGTAATGCTTAACAGCCTCAATCGAAAGCTGCTGTGCTAGTGAAAAATCACCCGTGGATAAGGCGGTTCGCATAGCCTGAATATATTCTTCAGGAGTTTTGTTTGTCATAATCCAACATTTACTGATGCTGTTCCTATGCTATAGCAATCCTATTACATAGGTGAAAATTCCAGAAATAGTAAGGCATTCCCAGGAACTAGCCCGGGAACGAGTCAAAGGTTAAAGTATGTATGTCGTTCAATTGTGCTTGGAAATTTTTTAATGGGAGTATATATGTGCGCACGGATTTCCATTATGAGGTAAATCATAGCAAGTCCGCGTGGATATGTCAACAGCAATAAGAGCGAATATCGTTTCATAATTAAGAAAGATAAGGAAGAAAACCCAGAATGAGCAAAACCGCCCTGAATTTAATTGCCATATCCGTCTTTCTCATGACCCTATCAGTTCTGCTGGGACCATTATTTAACTTGTCGCCTACAGTTCCTGCACTTGCCACATTCGCCGTTTTGGGAATAGCTACTTTCGATAATTTCGGCTTCCAAGGCAAGGGAGGTAATCTACTTTTAGATTGGATAGCTGGTTTCTCAAGCGAACATCGGGAACGCATCCTTCACCATGAAGCAGGACACTTCCTAGTCGCAGATCTGTTAAATATCCCGGTAGTCGGCTATACCCTCAGTGCATGGGAAGCGCTGAAACAAAAGCAACCAGGGCTAGGCGGCGTTAGTTTTGATGATGGCGAATTAGCAGCCCAACTGGAACAAGGTAAAATCGGCACCCAAATACTGGATCGCTACTGCACTATTTGGATGGCGGGTATTGCCGCTGAAACTCTGGTTTTCAAAAATGCCGAAGGTGGTACTGACGATCGCGGTAAGCTAGCAAAAGTCTTGACAAGTTTGGGTTTTTCTAAATCAGCATGCGATCAAAAACAGCGCTTTTGCGCCCTCCAAGCAAAAACCTTACTGCAAGAAAATTGGACTGCATATCAAGCCTTAGTCAATGCCATGCGACAACGCGCAACGGTTGCAGAGTGTCAAAGTGCGATTTCAGGAGTTAGAAGTTAGGAGTGAGAAATAAAAATTATAAATAAACAGTTGTAATACATAACACCTAATACTTAACTTCTAACTCATACTCCAAGATCCTAACTCCTCACTTCTTGAAGATGTGATGCGTGGCACAAGTAATTGTGACACCCAACGACACGATTACGACCAGTACCTTTAGCATGCAACAAGTATTGATCGGCGCGATTAAGCAGGCTGACTCCTTGAAGATCGTCTTCTGGTTCAAGACTTGCAGTTCCGAGACTGATGGTAATTTTGATAGCTAGTTTGTTGTTGATTGTAAATGGTTGATCGCTGATAATGCGATTGAGACGATGCGCCACAATGAGTGCTTCGTCGGCAGTGGTATTACTGAGAAGAATAACAAATTCCTCACCTCCATAACGGAATGGAGTGTCTTGAAACCTTAGATTGTGCCGCATGCGGGTACATAGTAACTGCAAGAGGCGATCGCCAACTAAATGCCCGTAGCTATCGTTAACTTTTTTAAAAAAGTCTACATCTAACATAATCAAACTTAGGGGAGTATCGTTAGTGTGTGCCTTCTCAATTTGTCTGGGTAAGTCCCACTCGAAAGCACGACGATTATTCAATTCCGTCAACGAATCAGCCAAGGCGATCGTTGATAAAAAATCATTTGTGCGGATTAGATCGCGGTATTTCTGGACTTTACGCAAGCCTACCGTCAATTGCGTTAGCAATAAACTATGCCATCCTTGTCTTGACGTTGCATGCAACGTCTCTACAGCTTCAGTTTCTCCACACCAAATATAGGCATCAGCACCTTGCCGTAGTACTGCGCAAGTCATCTCCAACTCCCAATTGCCACCATACTTACTTTTATCAGTAAGCAGTTGGGGACGATCCTCCAAGAGAATACAGTAGATCCAGGACAGCTTTATCTGTTCTTTTAACCAACAGCAGAGTTCTATACTGTTGTAAACGCTTGCCTGTACAAGTATGATATCAGGCGGTGTCATTTGAATGTGGGAAACCGCCTGATTAAGGTTGGCGATTACTTCCACTTTTAAAGCGGTTGCATTATGGATCTGATCTGGAAGTGTGCCGAGAAAGTCATCACTTCCAAAGACCAGAATGGAAATATTCATGGCTTTGCTTTTTGCCTTATTTCAAATTCAATGACCCTAGTCAAATCTACTAATACTCCTTGCTAATACTGAATACACATGTATTTTTAGCAAGGAGGTTTAGCCTCATATTTTATTGTCTCTTTGCTAAATCCTCAAAAATTTCCATTTTTTAACCTCCTAATATTCTTACATATAAACACGGAAAATTCTTCGTCTTTATAGTCCATAAAGTTTCAATTTCTGATATCTAATGTTTGATCTCACTCCGTTTATTTCAAACAGTAGAAATACTGAATAATATTCTGAATTGAAAAAGTACTACTGTAATTTCCTGGATTTAAACCTCAGATCTTGTTGCCAAAGTAAACCTTAGTACTACTTATTAGATAGTCATGCAAAATTATTTCCTCCGTAAAATCGTCAGGTTATCTTATACTGATACCTAAATCACTTACGATCTGGCTCATTTCTCCGTAATAACCCAGATTTATTGCTGATAGAGATAGCTTTGAGAGTGAGGGTTTTAACATCATGAGGGAGTGGCAAGTCAGATAATTTTTGACTTCTCTAATCCCTATCTACTAGGTATTACGCAAAGAACCCGGATTGATCCTGAAAATTGCCACATTTCGTAATCAAAACATGATAGTCGAAACACGGTTTCTAGAACATGGTGCGCTTTACAGGGACTACTTACGAACCGCCTAAAGAATACTTAATTTAATGAACCGCCAAGACGCCAAGGACGCCAAGAAAGAAGTAAAGAAGATAGTAGTTTAGGGCAATGCCCACCCAGCCCTTTCCTGCTGTGTAAAAATTTTGAAAATTTTGGTCGAGAAATTCCTCTTTAATCTCTTTACTCTGTGTTCTCTGCGCCTAATAAGTTAAATAAATTACTTTTAAACCGCAGAGGCACAGAGGACTCAGGGCATTGCCCACCAGATCGGGTGAGGGTGGGCATTGCCCACCCTACGTGTATTTCAAAAATCAAATAGGAATCGTATATAGAAAAAACTGACTTCAAAGCCCTAACATGCAAATAAAGAGCAACCAGTACTGCATCGCTCCTTGAAGGTTGGGCGAAGATTGGCAGGGTTTTTTGCTATGGTGAAGGGGAAGTCAGTTCTAGATATTACAAGTTAATTTTGTAGACCAGGCTAAAAGTTATTGATAACCTTCGATGTGGTAACCAGCTGCTACAATTGCCTGTTTGATTGACTCTTCAGAAGATTCGGCTTCCACGGTCACAGTTTTAGCCTTGACATCCACATTTACCTTGGCATCGGGTTCCACTACATGGATAGATTCGGAAATCTTTGCTGCACAATCCTCACAGGCTATGTTCGGAACGTTCAATTTCAATGCCATAAGTTACCTCAGGATGTGGATCTTGAATTACTGTTTCAACTTTTATTCTAATGAATGCTATTTGGCGGGGTCATCCTACTAAAGTTAGGTGATTGTGGTGCAACAGAATAGCTGTACAGGCGGTTTTATTTGCCAGGATTGCTAGTTGTAAACAGAAACAAAATGCCAAAATAGTATTAACAACCAGCAAAGTCCTAAATTCGTATAGCGTTTTGGTTTGTAGTTGCGCTTTAGCGCTAAAGCAAGCCAGTGCGTTGGCAAGCCAGCGCGGTCTTGGGGGTTTCCCCCATGAGCGACTGGCGTTGGGGTTCCCCCGCTTGAAGCATCTGGCGCGCAACTACGAACGATAGACGTTATATTCTGGATCGCTACGAACTTGTGCAATTTTGTAGTTAGTACACGATTGCATAAATTCGTTGCGTTATTCTTTTGTGTAGGTGGGGCTATGCCGCACAACTATCAGAATGGTGGGCAATGCCCACCCTACGAAATCAATTCGATACGGATTTACGCAATTTTGTACTTAAGTATGCAGTAGGCAAACGCTGCCAGTAGCAGGAATGTCCTTCTGTGCGGCATACTTTGAAAAAATGAATTTATCTACGTTTGTAAACACCCATGTCTTTTGATCCCCAGTACCTCAGCGGTAACGAAATTCGCGCCTTATTCCTCGACTTCTACGCCCAACGGGGACACCAAATTCTCCCAAGTGCTTCCCTGGTGCCGGAGGACCCGACCGTACTGCTGACGATCGCGGGGATGGTACCATTTAAACCGATCTTCCTAGGACAGCGTACACCAGAATTCAAGCGGGCGACAACTTCCCAAAAATGCATCCGCACCAACGACATTGAAAACGTCGGACGCACCAAACGGCATCACACGTTTTTTGAAATGCTGGGTAACTTCAGCTTTGGTGATTATTTCAAAGAACAAGCGATCGCCTGGGGTTGGGAACTGTCCACCGCCGTCTTTGGCTTACCAAAAGAACGCCTCGTCGTCAGCGTCTTTGAGTCAGACGATGAAGCCTTTGCAATCTGGCGCGACAAAATTGGTGTAACCGAAGCAAGAATCAAACGCCTGGGTGCAGATGATAACTTTTGGGCGATGGGTGCTACCGGTCCTTGTGGTCCCTGTTCAGAAATTTACTACGACTTCCACCCTGAACGCGGCGACGACAATATCGATTTAGAAGACGACACCCGGTTTATCGAGTTCTACAACCTTGTGTTCATGCAATACAACCGGGATGCAGACGGTAACTTAACACCGTTAGAAAGCCAGAATATTGATACTGGATTGGGTTTGGAAAGGATGGCGCAAATCCTCCAAAAGGTTCCCAACAACTACGAAACTGATTTAATTTTCCCCATCATTAAAAAAGCAGCAGAAATTGCTGGTATTGACTACGCTACTAGTGACGACAAAACCAAAGTCTCCCTAAAAGTGATTGGCGATCATATTCGTGCTGTTGTCCACATGATCGCTGATGAAATCCGCGCCTCAAATGTGGGAAGAGGTTATGTGTTGCGGCGGTTGATTCGGCGGGTGGTGCGTCATGGACGATTAATTGGGATTGCGGTCGAATTTACACCAGAAGTTGCCGAGAGTGCGATCGCCCTTTCCGAAACAGCTTACCCCAACGTGCGCCAACGAGAAAACGCCATTAAAGCTGAACTGCAACAGGAAGAAACCCGCTTCCTCAAAACCCTAGAACGCGGTGAAAAACTGCTTGAGGAAATTATTCAAGAGTTGAAGCAGCAAGGGAAAACCCAAATCAGCGGTGAAAGTGCCTTTACTCTCTACGATACTTATGGGTTTCCCCTAGAACTTACACAAGAAATAGCTGCTGAGAACAACCTCACAGTTGATGAGGCTGGTTTCAATGTGGAAATGGAAAAACAGGTAGAACGCGCTAAGGAAGCACATGAAACTATCGATTTAACCGTCCAAGGTGCCCTCGACAAGCTGGCTGAACATATCCAAGTTACAGATTTCTTGGGCTACACCCAACCTGTGGCGACTGCTAAAGTCGAAGTGCTAGTTGTAGGTGGCGTTTCGCAAGCGGAAGCAGAAGCAGGGACAGAGGTGCAGGTTGTCCTGGACAAAACGCCATTCTATGCTGAGTCGGGTGGACAAATAGGCGATCGCGGTTACCTATCTGGCGATGGTGTCGTAGTCACCATTCACGATGTCAAGAAAGAATCTGATTTCTTTGTCCACTTCGGAAGCATCGAACGCGGCATACTGCGGGTGGGCGATTCTGTGATGGCGCAAATCGATCAAGCTTGTCGTCGTCGCCTTCAAGCAAACCATACTGCAACTCACCTGTTGCAAGCAGCGTTGAAGAAAATTGTCGATGATTCAATATCGCAAGCTGGTTCTTTGGTCGCTTATGACAGGTTGCGATTTGACTTCAACTGTCCGCGTCCTCTGACTTCAGTTGAATTACAACAAGTTGAGGAACAGGTTAACACTTGGATTGCTGAGGCACATTCTGCCATAGTGGAAATTATGCCCTTAGCAGAGGCAAAAGCCAAGGGTGCGACTGCTATGTTTGGTGAAAAGTACGGCGAACAAGTGCGCGTCATTGACTTTGCTGGCGTATCAATGGAACTGTGTGGTGGGACTCACGTCAGTAATACTGCGGAAATCGGCGTGTTCAAAATTGTCTCGGAAACTGGTATTGCGTCGGGAGTGCGGCGGATTGAAGCTGTTTCCGGTCCAGCTATTTTAGATTACCTGAATGTCCGAGATCGGGTAGTCAGGGACTTAAGCGATCGCTTTAAAGTTAAACCCGAAGAACTACCCGATCGCATTACCAGTTTGCAAAACGAACTTAAAACTACTCAAAAGGAACTTGAAACCTTTAAGGTCCAGTTAGCTATTGCCAAATCTGACAGCTTGTTACAAACAGTTGAATCTATCGGCGATTATAAAATTCTCGTCGCCCAGATGGAAGACATTGATCCAGAGTCCTTGAAAACCGCAGCCGAACGCTTGCTGCAAAAACTGGGAAATGGTGGTGCAGTGGTACTTGGTTCGGTTCCGGAAGAAGGGAAAGTTAGCTTAGTCGCTGCTTTTAGTCCAGAGGTGAATAAAAAGGGCTTGCAAGCTGGTAAATTTGTTGGTATAATAGCGAAGATTTGCGGTGGCGGTGGCGGTGGAAGACCGAACCTAGCCCAAGCAGGTGGACGCGATGCAAGTAAATTGCCAGAAGCCTTGGAAAGTGGTCGGACTGAGTTGCGATCGGTTCTGGCAAAATAGGGAGTATTAAAAATTAAAAATAGAAATTATTCATTTTTAATTTTTAATTTTGCATTTTTAATTATTCCCTACTCCCTATTTACAAGGCATTCCCAGGCACTAGCCCGGGAAGGAGTTTGTGGGAGTTCACGCAGATGCTTCTGCAAATTCAGCTTCTTGAGGGGCTATTTGCTCCTGGGCAATGCTGTTTTCACCGGCAGTCAAATCAAACTCATAGGACTCGTTGCGCCATTGCAAGCGGAACTTTAAGCGCTTCCAGCCAGAGGGTAGATTTGGACAGGCGACAGGACCAAATTGAGTCATCCGGATACCAGCAAACCCGAAGACTACAGCTTGCCAAACTCCGCCAGCACTGGCTGCGTGAATTCCTTCAGCTGCGTTACTCCGCACATCTTCTAAATCGACTAACGCCGATCGCATAAAGTGTGTATACGCTTCTGATGGTTGATTCATGTCGCAAGCCAAGATAGCGTTAATTGCAGGACCCAGAGAGGAACCGTAGGTGTGGTCGGTGCGGGGGGTGTAATAGTTCCAGTTGGTTTGGAGGGTTTTATGGTCGTAGCGATCGCGCAACAAGTAAAGTCCCATCAACACATCTGGCTGCTTGAGAATTTGCTTTTGGCTTGTGGCTTCAATTCCCAACAGACCTTGCATTGACTTGCTACGAGGTTCGTAATCAGCTAAATTGACATCTTCTAGCTGGAAGAAGCCCTCAAACTGTTCAATTAAGCCTGAATCCCGATCTTGATTTATGAATATATTATTGGTAATATTAGCCCAGCGTTCTAGGCGATCGCTTACCAAGTTGAGTTTGTCTTCTAGTTGTGCTGCTGCATGAGGATAAGCTTGCTTGAGCCAATCCCATAGTTCCAACGCTGACTGCAAGTGCCATTGCACCAGAAGGTTGGTGAAGGCGTTGTTATCTACGCGATCGTGATTTTCATCGGGTCCAATCACATCACGGATATCATAACAGTTGCGTTCTGTGTTCCACTCAACCCGACTTTCCCAGAAAACAGCCGTATCCAGGATAATTTCGGCTCCATAATCGCGCATCCACTGATCGTCACCTGTGTAAAACCAGTAGTGCCAAGCCGCATAAGCGACATCGGTATTGATATGCACTTCAATGTCACCGCACCAAATCCGAACTAACTCACCCTTTGGACCTGGTACCCACCGAGGAGTCACTTCATCACCAGTGGTGGCGCTTTCCCACGCATACATAGCACCAGAGTATCCCGCCTCTTGCGCTTTCCGTCGCGCCCCAAGCAAAGTCTGGTAGCGGTAGGTAAGTAAGTTACGTGCTATTGCAGGTTGAGTTAAAGTCAAAAAGGGAACAATAAAAATTTCTGTGTCCCAAAAAATATGTCCACAATAGGCAAAACCAGAAAGGGTTTTGGGAGGGATGCTGACTCGGTCATCATGACGCGGTGCTACAGCAAGTAATTGGAAGAGATTATAGCGGACACTTAATTGAGCCTGAGGATCTCCTTCTATAAGAATATCACTCTCTTGCCACACCTGATCCCATGCAGCAATGTGAGCAGCTAGCAGGGTCATGTAGCAAGGTGTAGCCACTTGACGAATTAGGGCTAGTTCACCTGGGGTTTGTGTTTCCCGTGACGTGAACAGGGTGACAATTTTTTCTAAAGATACTGTTTGTCCTAGCTGAAGCTTAAAGGTGGTCTGGAGTTTTGGGCTATCAGCCTGATTTACGCATACAGGTGCCGCATGTTCACCCTTTACCACCAACTTAGCTGCCATCCCAAGTTGAATGGCTGAGTGGAGAGTTTGGCTATGCAGCCAGATAATATTGTCTGCACCACCTTGGTTGAGGGTTTTCCAGTGTGGGATGCCTTGAGTGTCTGGTTCGGCATCAAACCCAACTTCGACTGAGACTTCACCTTCAAAATCTACAGATGTGATTTGACAACGGATTGCCAAAACATGTTGATCTGCTAAACTAATGAAACGCTCAAAGCGGAACTCTAAGGTATGACCTGTTGGAGAGCGCCACCGTATATCACGGCTAAGTATACCCAAACGCAGGTCAAGCCGCCGTTCGTAGTGAAGGATCTCACAAGTACCGAGGTGGAAGCGTTCACCAGCCACCAGGATCGTCAAGGGTAGCCAGTTAGGGCAGTTTACCAGTGCTGTATTGGAAATAGGAACATCGTCGTAAACGCCGTGAATCAGCGTTGCTGAGGAATCATTGGGATAACCTTCCTCAAATGTACCCCGTGTTCCTAGATAACCGTTAGCAAGGGTGAAGACGGTTTCTTTATGGTGTAGTTTCTCGGGGTCAAACTCTGTTTCAATGACGTTCCAGTCAGTAGAGTCAACGAGTTGCTGAGCCTGATCTTGGTAAAATAACAAGTCCTGCATGATTGAATAAAACCTGTATTGTGGGGCTTGTTGTGCTGTTAGGAGTAGGAAATAAGATCTTCCGGGGTAAAAGCGATTCACTCTCTTCCCCCGCTGTTTAGACTTGGATGCAGTCTAAACAGTCGATATTGACGTTCAATTGAAAAGTGCGTTCCCGTTTTTCATCCCTCTTTTGAGAGATTGTAGTATCTTTTAATAGTTAAAAAGTTATGAAGAAAAAAAAGGCATAAATACTTAACATGTACATAAAAAAAGTATATGAACATACATTTATTGTAATAATTTGTCACACGTTAGAGACTCTCTAGCAATGTGACTTGTTTATTTTTCTAATTATATACTTATATATATCTATATGAAGAAAAAGTAAGTTTTACACGGCGTGGCAGTGCAAATACAGTTTGGGAATTGCTAATTGCTAATTGCTAATCGCTATTAGGGAACTCCAACAAATAAATTATCCAATATTGTGGGGTGGGCTTCTAGCCAGCCCAGTTCACAGGACGGGCTAGAAGCCCATCCCACAAGAAATAGTTGGATATTTTTTTACTTGGAAATCCCTTACCCACTCCCATTCAAAGTAAATTGTGTGTTTTAGGTTCCGTAACCGCTGTGATCTTAATCACTCTCCGGGGGATGGCGCAGAAAAGCTTAATTTTTTCATCACAAAACCTTAATTACCTAAAAGTTATATATTAATACGCTTGGTGTTAAGGCGAGGATCAGAACTAGCCCCCCTTTTTAAGGGGAGCCAGTCCTTGCAGCTTGTTTCCCGCGCCCAGGGAACTGGCGTGGGATGTTCAGATCTTCGATGAATGAACGCTACTAAAAGCAAACGTATTGACTTATATATCAATATAAATATGGCGCTAGTGCGATCGCGCTTCTCTCAGATGATGCCGTACTCTCAGCTATGTCGCACCCTACGATTTTTTGGATAATTTATTTTTTGGAGTTCCCTTAAGTAAAGATTACGAACAACTACCAGAAACCTCAGAGACTTTTATTTAGATTGCGATCGTACATATTACGATTCGACTCGCATAATTTTTGACGAACTTCAACTTTTAAAACATCCTCTAAATATGGTATGAGTTTTTGTGTCAAGTTGATTCCATTTACTCAATATTTTCAGATAAAACTAATGGCAGACTCTATTCAGAAAGTAAGCAATTTCGTTGCTTTTACCGCTAGTTCCGACCCACAGTATCTCACAAATGTCAACGGCATCCTCTACTTTACTGCCTCGGACGGCATAACTGGTACTGAGCGATGGAGAATCAACAGCAGTGGCAATCCAGAGCAAGTCGCTGATATTTATCCAGGCAGTGGCACAAATGTAAATGTCAACGGCATCCTCTACTTTACAGCCAATGACCCCACAACTGGCCTTGAACTATGGAGAATCAACAGCAGTGGCAATGCAGAGGAAGTCGCTGATATTAATCCCGGCAGTGGCAGTTCCAACCCATTTTTTCTGACAAATGTCAACAACACCCTCTACTTTAGAGCCAATGACGGCACAACTGGGAATGAGCTATGGAGAATCAACAGCAGTGGCAATGCGGAGCAAGTCGCTGATATTAATCCCGGCAGTGGCAGTTCCGACCCACAGTCTCTCACAAATTTCAACAACACCCTCTATTTTATAGCCTCGGACAGCAAAACTGTCACTGAGCTATGGAGAATCAACAGCAGTGGCAATGCAGAGGAAGTCGCTGGTATTAATCCCGGCGATGTCCTTTACTACCCATCTAATCTCATAAATGTCAACAACACCCTCTACTTTACAGCCGATGACGGCACAACTGGCGATGAGCTATGGAGAATCAACAGCAGTGGCAATGCAGAGGAAGTCGCTAATATTAATCCAGGCAGTTTCAGTTCCTACCCAAATTATCTCATAAATTTCAACAACACCCTCTACTTTATAGCCGATGACGGCAAAACTGGCAGAGAGCTATGGAGAATCAACAGCAGTGGCAATCCAGAGCAAGTCGCTGATATTAATCCAGGCAGTGACGGTTCCTACCCAGGTAATTTCACAAATGTCAACAACACCCTCTACTTTATAGCCGATGACGGCAAAACTGGCAGAGAGCTATG
>CAZZYE010000099.1:12243-13557 GCA_964658145.1 uncultured Stigonema sp. | reverse complement strand
CCACCATAGCCGGGTTTTGGTGGGCAGTGCCCACCCTATGCGTACTTCTAGAATTTTCACCTATGTAATAGGATTGCTATATATATTCGGGGAGGTTTGACTCCACGAGCAATTTTAATTGCCGTGCTATAATTTTTGGCAGCGGCGATGAGATACATGTGCGACTCGTTCGCTCAAAACCCTGAGTAAACAATAAGGGGAAAGAGTGGCAAAGAACCAGGCGTTGCTGATTTCAAGTATGAATTAGCCTAACGCAAAGACGAGGGCAGCGCTGCAGGAGGGTTTCCCTCCGTAGGCGACTGCCCGTCGCAAAGACGCAAAAAATCGTTGTTTAATCATCTCGAAAAATGTCAATAGACATCTCCTAAAAACAATGTAGAGACGCGAAATTTCGCGTCTCTACAAGGGTTGTACACAACGCACAATTAATTTCTGGAGATGTCCAATGACCTGAGAACATTGCAGCGCTATCTGGAAGTGACCCCACAACGGAAGAAAGCTGTTTCAGTAATTGGATTTTGAGGAGAAACGGACTAACTCTGTTACAAAAACTGAAACCTGAGATGCTCCAGTTGAATCATGCTCGTAAAATAGCCATAAATTCACCGTAATATTTCTGTAGACAAGTAAATAATTTACTAACCACAAGATTTGTTCTGGTGGCTAGATCGCTGTAAATAATTAGCGGTTGAGGTTAAGAATGAACAGGAGTGCAAAGTCTTGGTGGAATTTCTGGCGCTTTTTAATAAATTTTCAGCGCTACAGTTTAACTTTCTCGCTGAGTGTAGTTTTGCTGTTTGATTCGGCAAGTGCAACACCGAAAAGTACAGGGTTGCAGATAGGACAACAGTCAGTAACAATGCAGCAAAATCCAAATCGTGCTGCAGCTCTCCAAGCTTTGCAAGAGGGATTTGAACTCTATAAACAAGGGACAGCAGAATCGCTGCGAAAGGCCATCGTCAAATGGGAAGAGGCGCTACAACTATTGCAGCAATTGAATGACAAGGCAAATCAAGCCCCCACCCTTTTGTTTATTGGCAAAGTCTACGATGATTTAGGAGAGAACCAGAAGGCACTCGCGTACTACAATCGGGCATTACCCTTAAGTCGTGCAGTCGGAGACAGGGGAGGGGAAGCCTTAACCCTCAACAATATTGGCTTAGTCTACTCACATTTAGGAGAGAAACAGAAGGCACTTGCGTACTACAATCAGGCACTACCCCTAAGTCGTGCAGTCGGAGACAGGGAAAGGGAAGCCACCACCCTTAACAATATTGGCAGAGTCTACGATGATTTAGGAGAGAAGCAGAAGGC
>CAZZYE010000099.1:7785-12143 GCA_964658145.1 uncultured Stigonema sp. | reverse complement strand
ACTTGAGTACTTGAATCAGGCATTACCCCTAAGTCGTGCAGTCGGCGACAGGGGAAGGGAAGCCACTACCCTCAATAATATTGGCGCTATCTACTCAGAATTAGGAGAGAAGCAAAAGGCACTTGGGTACTACAATCAGGCATTACCCCTAAGACGTGCAGTCGGCGACAGGGGAGGGGAAGCCGCTACCCTCAATAATATTGGCCGTGTCTACTTAAAATTAGGAGAGAAGCAGAAGGCACTTGAGTACTTGAATCAGGCATTACCCCTAAGTCGTGCAGTCGGCGACAGGGGAGGTGAAGCCTTAACCCTCAGTAATATCGCAGAGGTTGAACGTGACAGAGGCAACCTTCAACAAGCCCTCACTCAAATTCAAGCTGCGGTCAACATTATAGAAGATTTACGTACTAAAATTGCAAGTCAAGAACTACGTACTTCTTACTTTGCCTCGGTACAAGATTACTATCAGTTCTACATTGATTTGCTGATGCGGTTGCACAAAAAAGAGCCATCCCGTGGATACGACGCTCTAGCACTGCATATCAGTGAAAGATCCCGCGCCCGCATTCTGACGGAATTGTTAACCGAAGCTCATGCTGATATTCGTAACGGTGTTGACCCGAAACTTTTGGCAGAAGAACAGCGCTTGCAGCAGTTAATTGATAGTAACGCAAAACTACTACAAGAATTATCTAGCAAACCAAACACTGAAGCAGCAATAGCAAAGCTCAAACAAGTTGTTGAAAATCTCCTGAGTCAACAACAAGAACTAAAAACTAAAATTCGCAGCACCAGTCCTAAATACGCAGCACTGAAGTATCCCCAAGTACTGAAGTTACCCGAAATTCAGCAACAACTAGATCAAGATACACTGTTGTTGGAATATTCCTTGGGCACAGAACATAGTTATCTTTGGGCTGTCACTCCCAATTCTATTAATACCTATGAACTTCCAGGGAAAAAACAAATCGAAAATGCTGCCCTAGATTTTCGACAAAGCTTAACACGAGCCGATAATTCCCAGGCTGGAAACAAACTCAGTCAAATCATCCTTGCACCTGTAGCGTCTAAGTTGGGACAAAAGCGGTTAGTAATTGTCGCTGATGGAGAATTGCAAAGTATTCCCTTTGCCGCATTGTCTGACATCACCCCTAACAATAATCAGACTCAAGGAAACGTTCAGTACCAGCCGTTGATAGTTCATCATGAAATCGTGAATTTACCATCTGTCACAGCTATTGCCACCCAAAGACAAGAACTTATTGGACGCAAAAGCGCTCCCAAAACTTTAGCCATCCTGGCTAACCCAGTGTTTGATGCAAAAGATTCGCGAGTCACAGGCAAACCTGCAACTATTGCTCCCGACCTCGACCTTCGTAGTCAAATACAACAATCTGACCTCAAACGAGCTGCAAGAAGTTTCCAGCGCGACGGCTGGGGATATCTCCCTGGTACACGCATTGAAGCCGACGCAATTTTAAAACTCGTATCTGCAACAGATAGCTTACAAGCCTTTGATTTTGATGCTAACTACAACTGGGCAACCAGCAAGCAACTGGCGCAATATCGCTTCCTACATTTTGCGACTCACGGCTTTGCTGATCCCGAAAACCCTGAATTATCAGGAATTGTTCTCTCCCTTGTGGATAAACAAGGCTTGCCTACCCCTCAAGGCTACCTGCGGCTTGGTGATATCTTTAATCTTAACTTTCCTGCCGACCTAGTAGTACTTAGTGCCTGCGAAACAGGATTAGGAAAGGATGTCCAAGGTGAGGGATTAGTAGGATTGACCAGAGGCTTGATGTATGCAGGTGCTCAACGGGTGGTGGTGTCTTTGTGGAACGTTGACGATCGCGCAACAGCAGAATTGATGCAGGAGTTTTACAAACTTTTGTTACAGCAAGACAAATCACCTACAACTGCTTTGCGTGCCGCACAACTCAAACTGTGGCAAAACCCGAACTTGAACAAGCCTCTGTATTGGGCTGCATTTACTTTACAAGGTGAGTGGCGATGAATATTCTCAGCCCAACCTTTTTCCTGAACACGTCCAAGTCCTGGTACATCAAGAAAGTCAATAATTTCAACTTTTAATTAAGGAGTGATTTTCCATGACTAAACAGCCTCTTAACTTTCAACTCGGAACACTATTGTTCTCAGGAATTCTCAGTGTTGCCACCTTAAGCTATTGGGCATCAGTACAAGCACAAGTGCAAACACAGTCACAACAAACCACACCACCGAAATATACTAGTGCATTAGATGCACCTCTTTTTAAACTACCAAGCAAACCTTTTATCCCTGATGGTCTTGGTCAATCGCCAAAACCTAACGAAGGTGGGACAAGAGGAATTCCAGGGGAAATAGATCACCGCACCCCGATGTTGAGCAGAAAATATCCTTGGTCAACAATTGGGCGAGTTCAAGGAACTACAGCAGATGCTAAAAGTTATCATTGCACAGGAGCAATAATAGCAGAAAATTTGGTTTTAACCAATGCTCACTGCGTCATTGAGCCTGATACTGGTAAGTTAAGCCAACAAATTCTATTTCTACCGAATGTCATTAATGGACAAGTACAAGATGTTAAAGATGTAGCATCTGTAGAGCAAGTTATTTATGGTACAGATTTCAAAGATGGCAGCCAGCTAAATCCAAATGACTGGGCTGTGATGAAAATTAACAAGCCTCTTGGTCGTAAGTATGGGTATTTAGGTACGAAATCTCTAGAAACTTCTACTTTGATTCGCAACCAGAAAAAATACTTTTTCGTCGGCTATTCTAGAGATTTCCCAACTCCAAATTATCAACAGTTTCTCACCGCAGGTACTGGATGGACGGCGAGTTTTCAAGCAGGTTGTAGTATTGTCAAGGAGCAGGAGAACTTCCTTTTACATGATTGCGATACTGCTGCTGGTTCTTCTGGAGGACCAATTATCGCCATGATTGATGGCGAACCTTACGTTGTTGCTTTGAACGAAGCCGAAATTAAAGATTTGCGTGCTCATAAAGACTTGATCAATGTGGCAGTAAAAATTGATTTCTTGGAACACTTGACTAGTAAAAATTAGCTGGATAAAAGTATCACAGAGTACAAAAAGTTCGAGCGATCGCCCTTAGGGAAAAACTTTTCGATTTACTTACAGCGGATTTCATTCGGGTTGACCACAATATAACCGTAGGGGCGCGGTTTCCGCGCCCTTACAATGCTGTCTCCGTGTCTGCCTTAACAAGTGTGCCATTCGGTGCAGCCCATTTGGGGCATGGCTCTCAAAAAGGATTGACCACATTGTAAGGGCGGGGTCTCCGCGCCCCTACGGTCAAATTGTGGTCTATGAATTCTTGGCGCTCTTAGCGTCTTGGCGGTTCGATAAATTAAGCTAAAGAGCAATTTTTCCTAAGTCCTGTATTTCTGTCAATGCGATCGCCCTACCCAATTTGGATTTCAATTCGAGCGGATTTCACTTCATCGACAAGAGTTTGATAATCCTGCTTAACTTGGTAGGTATAGGTCACGGCAAAATCTGCCACGGCTTTGTCAAAGGTATCACTTAGTTATTTCGCCGACACATGATATTATCTGGCATACATATGGCAGTGTATTATTTATGAAACAGTAGACTTTAGGTAATGCACTGTAAAGTAAAATGACTAAATTCCCATATGATCAATTCGCCAAGGACTATCTCCAAGAATTATTATCACCATTAGGCTCAGTAGAAACAAGTAAAAATGTCGCCTCGGAAGTAAGAGAAATCGATGTTTACTTTGCTCCATCGTCGCAACCACAAATTGATAAACTTTCATTGGGTTTATTAGGAAGATTTACTGATACAGCAGCATTGATTGAGCCTTTCCGCAACGCAGTCACAAAGTCAGAAGTTCGTAGTTGTATGGGTAAGTTATTTGATACTTGTGCCCGCATCGAACGGGAAGCAAAACGTAATGGAACAAGATTAGATGAAGATTCTTTACCAAAGTTATGGATTCTTTCCCCCACAGCTAGTGAAGATTTTTTAGAAGGATTTAACGCAGAACCTGATGTAGAGAACTGGTTGCCGGGGATATATTTTCTAGGAAATTCGTTAAGAACAGCAGTGGTAGTAATTCACCAATTACCAGTCATCCCAGAAACACTTTGGTTAAGATTATTGGGTAAAGGAAGAGTCCAACAACGGGCAATTGAGGAAGTCAAGGCATTGGACGTTAACAATCCTTTACGTAGTAAAGCCATAGATTTATTGGCTAACTTGAAAACTACTTTAGAATTAAATCAGAATTTAGACACTGAAGATAGGGAATTAGTGTAACCTTTCACTCTCCCCCCCCATGGGCGTGGCATGAAAATTAGCCATTAA
>CAZZYE010000099.1:0-7775 GCA_964658145.1 uncultured Stigonema sp. | reverse complement strand
AGATAGGGACTTAGTTATGCAGTTATCACCGATTTATGAACAACGTTTGGCAGAAGCTACACAACAAGGTAGACAGCTTGGTAGAGAGGAAAGGATTGAGAGAGAACGTCGGATTATAGAAAACTTACTCCAAATGAGGTTTGGGACTTTAGATAACCAGCTACAAGCAATTATTGAGCCATTGTTAGCATTATCACCAGAAGATTTTAGCTCTTTGCTACTACAATTGTCAAATTTATCCCGTGAAGAATTATTGGCAAGGTTTAGTCAACAGCAGACACAAGGGCGTTGAACTACCTGAAAGTGTTATCTTACCGCCACCCAACGAGGCCAGCTTCTTCAATGTAGCAGGAACTCAAAGTAATTTAGCTACCCTCACGAGTCCGTTGGGTTATGCAAACCAAAATACAGCACCGAAGATCTCAATCGAGATGGAATTGTTGATGCAACAGATGTCAAAATCCTTAGTAAGAAGGACATAATTAAAACCATAATGCAATCACTACAAAAACTATTTACATTCGATGAATTTATAGACTTTCTACAAGAGCAACCTGAAAATATTTGCTACGAATTAAACGACGGAGATATTATTCAAATGCCTTTACCAACAGGAGAACATGAGGAAGTCGTTGGATTTTTAATCAAGATTCTATTAGGTGAATGTTTAAGACTTAATCTGAATTATTTTGTCCCTAACAAAACATTGGTAAAACCAGAAACTAAACAATCAGGATACTTCCCAGGTGTTCTTTTATTAAACCGTTCTAATTTAATAAACGAGTCACGTTGGAAAAAAGAATCAATTGTCACTAACCCTGAATCAATACCATTGGTGATTGAAGTGGTTAGTACTAATTGGAGAGATGATTATCTGAAAAAGCTTGCTGACTATGATGAAATGGGAATACCCGAATACTGGATTGTCGATTATGGTGCTTTTGCTAATAAATCACTGATAGGAGAAGGTAAACAACCAACTATTACTATTTATTCTTTCAATGATGAAGGTGAATATCGCGGTAAACAATTTAGAGGAAATGACCGCATAGAATCCCCTACATTTCCCGAATTAAATCTGACGGCAGAGCAAATTTTTGCAGCACAAATGAACTGATGAAAGGTAAAACTCCTATCTACCCCATGCCTAAAGTCAGGGGCTTGCGCCCTAAGGTTTTCGGTCAATGCGATCGCCTTACCCTGTTTGGATTTCAATTCGAGCGGATTTCACTTCATCGATAAGAGTTTGATAATCCTGCTTAACTTGGTAGGTATAGGTCACGGCAAAATCTGCCACGGCTTTGTCAAAGGTATCACTACTACCGAGATAGCCGCCGATCATTGCGGGATCGCCCGTGCGGGCATGGGCGCGGGCAAGGGCAGAACCGCAGATCTCCGCGTAGTCAGTCAAGCTAGAAGCGGACATCCCCTTGAGTTTGATGGAGCTTTTCATATCCCGCAGTTGTCGGAAGTAGAAATCCTGCCCCTGCTGATTACTTGTCCAGCCGAGAAAAATGTCGCTGGCAGCCTGCATCAGCCGTTGACCGCTGACGATCCGCTGTCCGTTTGTAGTGAAGGAGCTAATACCTGCGTGAGGTTCCAGTACTGAGGATCTGGCTTCCTTGTACTGTAGCAGTAACGGGTCGTTGTCATCCGCCATCAGGAGAGCAACACCACAGTGCGTCCCCACACTCCCGACGCCTACGACTTTGATGGCAACATCTATCAGACGGTAGCGATCGAGCAAAAACTGTCGGTCATTCTGGAGCGTATCGCGGTATTGCTCAAACAATACGCTGATCTCCTCTAAGTAGGAAGACTGATTTGGTGGGTGATAAATTTGCGGCGGATTGTCAATAAAGCGCAGTTGCTGGTCCTTGACCTCAGTGAGTTGCTCTAATGCTTGATCCATAGTGCGCGTGAAGGCTTTATTTGCCATCTGCATCCAGTATTGTTGCGTCTGGAGGTCGGGAGCGTGTTCTATGAGCATGTTAGCATCTAGTCGCGCATACCAGATGGCGAGCGTTCGCATCTGTGCGTACTCCCGCATCGCCAATCGATAAGCTTGAACAGCTGCCTGGGTTGCTTCATAGCAGTCTTGGTCGGGAAGGCTTAGATCCAGTCCAGCAATCATAACGCTGACTGCCAATCGTTTGACATCCCATTCCCAAGGAGATGGAAGGGTTTCATCGAAATCGTTTAGATCAAAAATCAGGTTACGCTCCGGGGTAGCAAATCCACCGAAGTTGAGCAAGTGGCAATCGCCACACGCTTGTACGCGGATACCCGTAGTTGGGGTGTTAGCCAGATCGGTTGCCATAATTATAGCAGATCCCCGTAGAAAGGTGAAGGGAGATTGCAGCATCCGACCGTAGCGGAGTGGGATGAGTTCGGGAATTCGCCCATGGTTAGATTCGTGCAGTAAGTCAATCGGATTGGGGCGAGTCTTGGATGGGCACCATTCCCGATGCGCCGCACGCGGAACTCTTTGACGCAGTGCTTTGCCCGCCTCTAGTCGTTTAGCAACAGAGAATTCAAGAGCGTTTAAAGAGGCGTCTGCAGAATCAGATTCTGGTTGGATGGTCATTTCACCAATTCAGATTCACAACTGACTACAATAATATGGCTATAGCAGTAGGGACAAGGGGGACAAGGGAGAGGTGTTTACGAATCATTTTGGATTGCTATATATTACATATAGTAGTCCTATAGGATTGCGATAGAGTTTAAATGATGAGTTATGTGCCCGACACCTGTGTAGTTAGTAATTTTGTCAAGCTTTTTTCCTGCGGTAGAATAAGAATGACATTTTGTCGTGCTTGAAATATGGTAATCAACCTCAATGTACCGCAGTCCCAACCATCGACCAACTTGAAGGTGACACTCCTTATAGAAACCCTCACCTCAGGGCTAGTTGCCGCTTCTGTCTTCGAGTTTCCCAACTGTCGAGTAGAAGCACAAACACGAGAAGAAGCTCTTACCCTAATTAAAACCGCCCTGAAAGTGTACCTCACTCACTTGCAAACCGCTATATGTTCTCGTTGATGCCGACAAAATGGTTGTGGAATGCTACCGACTTAATGAGAATGGAAAATGGGAATTCACTTCTTATTCAGTTGAAGAAACAACAGAAGACCCAACAAAAATGGAGGTTCACTTGACCAGTATTGATTTCCGTTGCCCTATTTCTTTGCTGTATGAAGATATTGTTTTTCCTGAAGATAATCCAGAAGAGACTCCTAATGACTAGCTTTGTTCATTACTTCATTCTGGAACACCTTAAACAACAGGTGGGCTTGAATACATATAGTTAAATTCCTGTCAATGCGTAAATCCTATAATTTATAAAATAGGGTGCGATCGCCACTGATAAGGGAGTGCAGAAGGGTATATCTGTCTGCATTGGCATACTCCCTTTATAAGCTCGCAATTTTACATAAAGTTGACAAGACTAAGACGCAATATGTCTTTTGTGAAGTCACAGGAATATCCGATCCATGCATCAGAAAGAAACTTACCTGCTTGATACTCCTTGGTAACTCCATAGCCACCAAGAATCTCGACTGCTGTTTGCGCATTCTTAATTGCCACATCCACCGCAAAGGTCTTGGCTGCTGGTGCTTTAACTGTTCCAGCAAGTAAAGGATCGGTGTCGGCGGCGTGAGCTGCATCCCATACCATCAATCGTGCAGCTTGCGTATTCACCATCATATCAGCTAGCTTTAAGGCAACAGCTTGATGCTCAATCAGAGGACGACCCCAGCTGACGCGCTGTTTAGCGTAACCGAGGGCATACTCATACGCTGCACGCGCCAGACCCACATACGAGGCTGCAAGTCCAATAGCTACCTCAGGCAGCAACATGAGGAGGGCTGCGGCTTGCCCCTCAATTCCGATCAGATTCTCCGCCGACACTCGCACATTGTCAAGATGGATCTCGGCATGATGAGAGGCTTTCCAGCCAATCATCTCGGTTTTTTTACCAAACTTAAGACCGGGCGTATCTGCTGTAACATAGAACATAGACATACTCTCTCTCAATGGCTTGTCTTGGTCTGTGCGTACCATGAAGAAGTATGCATCGGCGATGCCAGCATTTGTAATCAACGACGACTTGTGACCGTTAAGGATGTATGTATCGCGATCGCGCTGTGCAAAGGTCTTGATTCCGATTCTGGGATCGGGTGTCGGACAGAACAGATCAGACGTTGCCATGTTCGGCTCACTCTCTGCAGCACTGAACAAATGAGGATCAGTTGAACTGACATCCAACAAGATACGCTTTTTCTGTTCACTAGTCCCAGCCCTGGCAATTAAAAGGGACATAGCAGTGGTAAGATTGAAGTAGCTAGAAGCAATGCTGACATCGGCAACACCTAGTTCTTCTTGAACCAAAACGAAGTCTACACACTTTCCATTCATCCCACCGTACTCTTGTGGGAGTAGCACTGACGTAAATCCCAAGTCTGCTCCCTTATGAAACAAGCCTTTACAGAAATCCCAAGGGACGATATAAGGATCGTTAGACTTGTCAATTTTCTCCGCGATCGGCTTAATTTCGGTTTGTGCAAAATCACGCGCTTTCTTCTGTAGCATCTGCTGTTCTGGTGTGAGGCTGAAATCAATCATGATTTATTCTTCCTTGATCGTTAGATTTTTGAAACGCCTTAGCTTAGAGTAAATATTTACACCAAAAGCGACGTAATTATCGGTAACAATGCCACTGTAATTATACTGAAATATACTGTTTCATTCACCATCCCATTCCTCTTGAAAAGGTAGAAGATTGCTACCTACAAACCCATAATTTACGTTCAATTAGTTTCCCTTAAGCGTGGGAACTTTTATTTGGTAAGGGTTTATGTCTCTTTGTGAAGATGAGTTTAAATGCCAACAGGAGAAAAAGGTGTCAAAATTACAGATAAAAAAGTCAATTGAATCAACGGGTGCAGAGGGCAATGCCGTCTACTAAAGTTATCAAAGTTTTATATTACTGTTCCGACTCTGAGCAAGACGAACAAATGCGGCAAACACTGGAGAAACACCTCAGTATTTTGAAGTCGCAGGGCGCGATCGCCAGCTGGGAGGGAGGCACGATCGGTGCGTCCAAGGAATGTTCAAGTGAGATTGATACCCACATCAAGACGGCTGATATAATTCTGCTGCTAATTGGTTCGGAATTTACAGCTGACCACGAGCGCTGGAATATTGTAGTGCAACAGGCTATGGAACAGCACAAGACTCGAAAAGTCCGCGTCATTCCTGTTCTTCTACATCCTGTTATCGATAATTGTCAGGTTGCGTTCGGCAATCTCAAAGCCTTGTCTGAGGGTGAAAGACCTGTTACCGATTGGAAGCCTTATGATACAGCTTTTGTGAGTATTGTGAAAGGTATCCAAGAAGTAGTAAAGAAACTTACCGATTCTTCCTTCCCTATTAAAAAATATCTTCGGCAGATTAAGGCAGGCGCGATGCCTTTTGCAAATACTGTTGCGAATGCTTTTGCAAATGTAACAATCACCATTACTTTCTTTACTAGAAGCTCAAGTTATCGAAGGCGGATTAGGGCTGGTCTAAAGCAACTGGCAAAGCCTGTTTTAATCATCGCTGGTGCTATCTTTTTAAGTCCTCTGTTACCCGATATATCAAATATTTTTTCATCAGAACCGAATAGAGTTCTAAGCTCAATACAAAATGTAACTCCAATTGGCTGGATTAGGATAGGTATCATTAATAATACCTCAAGTAGTCTGTCTTTTGTACAGCCACTGCTTCAAACCTCAGATGATCGATCGGCTCCTAGTATTGATTCTCCTGTTGTTCCATCAATAGGAGCAGTAGTGACTGTGAAAAACCCGGTAAATTTACGGAAAAACAGACCGCAAGAATATCATAATTTCGATTTGCCACAGAAGGTAGGTCTGCTAAAACCTGAAGAGAAGCTAATTATCCTTAAAGTACAGCGTTTAATAAACACTGATTTCAATTCATTCCGCATCGAAGTTTGGGCGCAAGTTGGTAGATGTAAGACAGCTTGTGATAAGTAATAATACATTCATAGTAATTGAAGGCGGAAGCCCACTCCTTTTGTGCGTGACGACTGTTCCCACATACGTTAATGCGCGATCGCACTCAGGCAAAATATGCGCCATGATAGAAGAAATAGGGCAATTCAAAAAGGAGAGGTTATGATGCAATCGCCCCTTCTCCCAAAAAACTTTCATTCATCAGCAAAGCGATCGCTTAAAATCAGACATGAAATCTGAAGTTATACTCAAAATCTTTTGGACAAGAAAACAGCATTGATTAAGGAGACATTTCAAATGATTGCTCAACCCCAACCCCAATTAATGACTCCCCAAGAATATTTGGAATGGGAAGAACAACAACCCATTAAGTACGAATATATCAACGGGGAAGTCTTTGCCATGACAGGGGGAACCCTTCCCCATAACTCCATTGCCATAAATCTTACATCTGCACTCAAAAATAAAGTGCGGGGTAAAGGCTGTAAAGTCTTTATGGCAGATGCCAAAGTAGGAGTTTCGCTTCAGGGACCTTTTCACTATCCCGATGTAATGGTGAGTTGCCATCCGCAAGACCAAAGAGCGCGTAAAATTATCTATCATCCCTGTTTAATTGTAGAAGTGCTATCTCCAAGTACAGAAGCATTTGATCGCGGCGAAAAATTTAGACATTATCGTCGGATTAATACTTTAAAAGAATATATTCTCATTGAAGCAGACAAAATGAACGTGGAATGCTATCGACTCAATGAGAAAGGAAAATGGGAACTCACTTCTTATTCAATTGAAGAAAGGACAGAAGATGGAACAGAACTGGAGATTCAATTGACCAGCGTTGATTTTCGCTGCCCTATTTCTCTACTGTATGAAGATGTTGTTTTTCCTGAAGATAATCCAGAAGAAACTCCTGACAACTAGGTCAGGGCATAGTCTTTGATGATCTGGGTGAGTAGTACATATTACTGTAGGAAAAAACCACTATGAAATCGGTACAAATACTGGAAGCCAATTCACCGTAACGATAGATATATGTATGGATTTTCCACTCTTGTTCACCGAAAAAGCGACTATAAGAGATACCTTTTTGCTTCTTCACAGCGTTCCGCGATTAATTCATCTGCCAAACTTCTGTCCTTCGACACCTTCTACAACCCGTAGAAATCCTTGTTTACGAACCAATTAGTGAGGAGATTGTCCAATGGATAAGTTAGACCGTTATCGATCCTGCATTCAAACACTGTTAGAAAAGCATAGTCAATCTAAATCCCGAAACGAAGACGTAGAAAACGAACTATTTTTCGACCCTATGCGGGATCATTACCAACTAATGCGAGTCGGTTGGAAAGGTTTGGAGCGAGTTTATTACACCGTTCTACATTTCGATATCAAAGATGGAAAAATTTGGCTTCAGCACAATGCAACTGACATCGATGTCGGTCAAGAATTGCTTGAAATGGGCATTGCCAAAGAGGACATTGTACTTGGGTTACATCCACCTTATAAACGTATCTACACAGGCTATGGCGTTGCTTAAAAAAATTATAATCATGTCCCAAGTGCGATCGCTGATCGCCCAATCTTGTAGTTAGAGATCGCTCTTTGCATTGGCAAGCGCCAAAAAACAATGACACCCTCTAGTTTACTGTAGCGCTGGGAAAGAATCGTCCGGATTGGCGTTACTCGGCATCCGTCGCAACTCCTCGCCTCTGTGATTTTCGGTTCTTGATGACCAAAACAATTCAAAATTCA
>CAZZYE010000098.1:0-13610 GCA_964658145.1 uncultured Stigonema sp. | reverse complement strand
AGGGTTACGGGCTTGTTTGTTTCTCACGAATGATTTAGGACTGCTATATACAGCAGCTATATACTATTATAAATCTATCGATTTAGTGTAGAATAGTTTCAGTTAATGCTCCTTCGTTTGGAATGTTGCTTGCATTTGATAGCAACATTCCAACGCAAACAGACGAGTGTGAATACCACCCTACATATCAAACTCAGGAGAATCTACATGGGCTACAAGCATATTGAAGTCAAACAGGTAGCTGGTTTCATCGGTGCTGAAATTAGTGGCGTAGACCTTTCCCATCCTCTGAATGACGATCAAGTCCAAGAAATTCGTAAAGCACTATTGAAGTGGAAAGTCTTGTTCTTCCGTGACCAAAACATAGATCACGCTGCCCAGGTTGAGTTCACATCTCGTTTTGGCGAAGTGACTTTCGCCCATCCCCTGGGAGAACCTGAACCAGTTCCGGGATTTCCCCAGATCAAACCTGTAGATCGTAAGCTTTATGAGCGGCAGTACGGTTTTCGCAGTGGAGGTCCTTGGCACACTGACGTAACAGCAGCTATCAACCCGCCGACAGCATCGATTTTACGCGCGGTTAATGTCCCCAGCATCGGTGGTGACACCCAGTGGAGTAATCTCGTTGCAGCTTATGAAGGTCTGTCAGCACCCCTGCGAGCACTAGCAGATACATTGAAGGCTGAACATCGCTTTAACGGGGGCGGCTATCAACCCCACAACAGCAAATTTGTTGAGCGCGTTGCTGTCAATCCACTAGTCTCAATCCACCCAGTCGTAAGGGTTCATCCTGAGACTGGTGAACGAGCATTGTTCGTTAACCCTGGCTTCACCTCGCACATTGTTGATGTGTCACCACAAGAGAGTAAGCTGCTGCTGGAGTTATTTTTCAACCAAATCACCAAGCCTGCCTACACCACCCGTTTCCGATGGAACAACGGTGATATCGCCTTCTGGGACAACCGCGCTACTGTGCATTTGGCTCCTCAAGATTTGGATCATTTGGATGTTGAGCGTCTCCTTTATCGCACTACCATCACAGGTGAGATTCCAGTTGGAGTCGATGGTTTCCGTTCTGAAGTAGTTCAAGGTGAGGCGTTCAGCGCAGAATTACCAAGCGTCTTCAAGCAGAAAGTTGAGAACTTGGAAGCACAACCAGTGCTTTCCTAAGCTACAGAGGGTAAACCGAGCTGCGGATCACAACCGCAGCCCGGTATGGTATTGGCGTTAAGTGATGCCATTTTCTTGGCGAGAACTGCACCTGGTAGTTTTTCAGCAGGAATATCTGCCATCAGCAGCGTAAAATTTGGTGACCCTGTTTTGGAATTTCTAGACGAACTTGAGAATCTTGGGCATCTCCAGTAGCCATTCCTCCAGATTCGGTTGGATGTCCTCCTCCCGGAACAGTGTCAATAGATTTTCCTTGTCCGATGGCTCTAGTATTCTCACCCTCCACAAACTTAGTCCCTTATTGGAGCTACGAGGACAAATATTTGGCGTGATGGTGGAGTTAATCAACGGGGTTGCCATCCGTTGGGAATTTTGTGCTAGGATAAGATTGGGGAAAGAGGTTTTGTTGTCATGAGTAAGAGGACTCAACTGCTGGAAGCAATTGTAGCCCTGCCGGAGGAGCTAGTTGACCAGGCTTTGACCTACGTGCAGATGTTGCAAAACCCGATTCAAATTACACCGGGAGTTTGCTCCGGGCAGGCGCGGATTCGGAATACGCGGATTCCTGTATCGACTTTGGTGGCATATCGTCAACAGGGTGCGCCGGACGAGGAATTATTGGCAAACTATCCTGGCTTGACTGCGGCTGATCTGGGTGCGGCTTGGGATTATTATGAGCAAAATCGCGAGCTCTTTGATCGAGAGATCGCCCAAGATGAGTCGATTTGATGGCACGTCAGTTTTATTAAGAGCGAAAATTTCCCTATCGTAATGGTCAACTTGCTTAGAGCAGATGGACAGTCAGGTGTTGACTTCCTATGAAGCAGGTCAGGCGAATCAAGGAATTCCTGACGATCAAGTTTTGCAGTACGCTACAGTTTCCGATCGCATCTTGATTACGGAAAATCGCCAGGACTTTATTGATTTACATCGCACTGTGGCCCATCATGCTGGCATTATCATTTTTAAGCACGATCGCGATTATGCTGGGAAAATCAAGGCAATAACTGATTTTTTGAATGAAGACGGTCAACCTTTGGAGAACCGTCTGTTGCGGGTCATGAAGCAAAATACGAAGGGGGTTGAACCTCGTTTTGTTGTGCAGGAGTACAGTAGAGGTTGACTGCGCTGGCTGAAAATTTGCTTGCATTTCATCACTATTAGCTGTATAACCTTTCACAATCTCAAGAAGCACGCTTATTCAGCAATAGCTCAAACTCGAGGATGTGCAAGGCATTCAGTGCGATCGCCTGGTAAATCTGCTTGGTCTTAAATTTCCCAAACTCAAATTGCTTTGTACACCCAGAGCGATCGGGTACTACCCCAAAAGGCGGGTTGGCGATGACCACATCATGCAAATCTTCAGGTATATGGTAGAGGCATATTGACGAGCTTCAGAAATATTTTCAAATCTGCCACCAGAGCTAAAATACTCGGCATATCCTTGAATTAGTTCTGGATATTGGGAAGCACCAGACATTGCCGATGTCTTTCTATATAAATTAAATTGTATTTAGGAAACTTAATAAAATGTCTATTGACACGGCAGCAAAGGTGGAATTCGTGCGATCGCTCCGGCTCTGAGCAGTTCCGGGCGCTTGTCGTAGGGGAGCAAACCATCTGGCGATTCGTGATACTGACTAGCACAGTCAAGTACGGCAGTTGCTGTCTTATCTACACGTTCAGGATCAGCAGGCAGATCGCCGAATAAGTAGGTGTGTTTCTTCAGAGCGACGAAAGCAATTGCACAAGCCTGATCACAAACACCCATGCATTTAACGGGTTGAATTGAGAACTCGCCAAGCAACACCCAGTCACGATATAGGGTTTGTAATTTATTTAGCAGCCGTTCACCGTCCCTGTTAGCAACATACTGTTTTGTCTGATGACTGCTTCCACAGATTGTGCAGACGAATATAATGTGTTGATGATTCATAGATAAATTGTAAAGTTCAATTTCTCATGCTGGACCTAAAAAAATTCATGCCGAACATTCAATGGTATCCGACATGGATTTTAGGAAATCAGCTTGTCCGGTCATTGGGCGAAAAAACTAAAAGCAAGTGTATTCAGTAACCCAATGACATAGCAATAATGCTGCTTGATACTGACCTACGAAACACTGCGCTTCCAAGTCAACCCGGTATGCTGAGTCGGCCGATGTCGCAGCCATAGTCCCAGTAGCAAACCAATTACCACAATTGCAGTGAAGTAAGTTAGCGAAATCAACCGGACATGCATCGGCGGAGCGACACCTTTTACTGGTATATTCTCTGCGACTTGGAATGGTTGAAATCGAGAGAGTGCGTTTGCTGGCGGCGCAACAGAGACAACAACGCTATGCGGGGCCCCGTCAAAAAACTCCTGCTCCCACGCCAATTTTCCGTTGCTGTCTGGAGTACCCTCATAAGCAAATGCCACCCAATTATTTTCGAGTTGGGTAGTTGTTACCTTCAACACTACATCTGTCACAGGTTGGCTGGTTTTGGCATCACTGACGCTAACCTGTAATCTGGCAGGTTGACCCACCGTTGCACTCTGATCACCCGATAGTTGCACATAAAGTCCTTGAGACTTCAATTTGGCGGGCTTAGTAGAGGGTGGAACTTCTTCTCCCATGCCTGGCATCGACATCGACATATGCGATTCGGCAAGTTCAGCGCTAATGTTAACGAACAGGAGTGCAGCGATCGCTACCACAATCAATCCACTTAATAGTAACCGTACCCTTTGCGGGGCAATTTCTCCCGGTTGAATTGCTTGTCTGCCCCCAATCACCCAACCTCCTAGTAGTCCAACAGAGAGCAAAATCACAACCAAGATGCCAAAGTAGCGAAACTTTAAGGGATTTTCAGGCAGCGTCAGCCTCAGAGTTTGCTGAATCGGCTCAAACGCATTCTTCACGAGCGGAGTAACTGCTACCAGTAGTCTATAAGTTCCCCGGATCGGCAGGGTTTGTTGAACCTGCAACTGACCTGTTGGTGCATTCCCCTCAATGTCTAGCAACTTTGTCCCCTCAACAATCGGAAAATCTGTTGTGAACCAGGGGTTTTTAGGACGGGTGAACAATTGTAAGTGGATTTTGGCATCCTTTAAAGATTGTCCTTGAGCATCTACAGCTTGCAGCATCAGATGTACTGGCGGATTGTAGTGACCTGATCCTAACGCTGTGGTGGCTTCAGCCTCAAGGGGGCGAACCTGATTAATCGGTGGATTAGTTGTTAGCCGCACCGATGCTTGAGGGGATTGAGAAAGTCCGATCCAACCATACAGAATAATTCCGATCATGCAAATCGCACCGATCAGCTTAGACCACTTAAGTAAAGTCATTCGATTTTTAAACTCCTGCACGCTCATTGACTCAATCAACTAATGGCAACTCACCATCAGTGTGTGGTGACGCAGAGTATGAGTCGTATCGTGGATAGCAGGGTATGTAGTGAAATAAATTGTCCACAGAATCACTGAACACAGTCCTACATAGAGCGCTGATTGTACAGGCACTGATAGCACTTGACGGGTAACTTGTTGCTGGATCGATCTAGAAGATTGAACTGTCATTTTGCACCTCGCAGATCAGACGATATTAATGCTTGAAAGGCAGGCTTTCTGAACTTCTTCAGTCAGCAATCAATAGTAAATCGCTCTTAACAGATTCCTAAGACTCTGTATGAGCCGTACCAGCATACTGAGCCAGCCCCCCTCGGTTTCATTCATGATTTTTAGTTATATTAACATTGACGTAAGGTTTAGTAAAACCTATTGAAATGACAAAAGCATTGCAATCTTATGTCAAAAGTGTGACTAGTCGTGTCGGTTCCTACAGTATTTGACCTCGAAACCACGCTGGGTTAAGGTAGTTACCAGTAAATAACAACCGCCATATGTCTGAACCCAAGCGACTACGACGCTTATCTCTAGTTTGACGGCGGTTGCTATTTTTATGGATCTCTCTAAGTGTGATCGCCCTTATCAGTTGGGGTCGATGGTTTCCGTTCTGAAGTAGTTCAAGGTGAGGCGTTCAGCGCAGAATTACCAACCGTCTTCAAGCAGAAAGCTGAGAAGTTGGAAGCACAATCAGTGCTTACGTTACGCGAAAGAGGTAAACCGAGCTGCGTATCACAACCACAGCCCGGTATGAAATTAGGGCGATCGCGCTCACTCCGGTGGACGACTCAGCACTTCATTTCTGTCTTTAAGGCAACTCTTGGGTAATCATTGGGGGGATGAAGGCTATTTTCTAAGGTGCAGGACTGGGATAGCGAGTGTGGACTGCATCAATTTCTAAAAGAATTGCTGAATCGAGAACGACGTTTACGCGTAATCATACTGCCCAATAGTGTCATCTTACAATATTATTTACGATAAATGGATAAACTAATAGATGTATGCACCTAAAAAAGCATTGACAGAAAACTTGCCATTTGATGTGTTGCTGTCAGCTATCTTTCATATTCTGCAACATTCCAGACAAAAGGAGGCATAATGCAAGTTCTAGTCATAGGAGGAACAAACTTTATTGGTCCACACGTGGTTCGTTACCTTTTGGCAATGGGTCATGAAGTGACTGTGTTCCATCGGGGAAACAGCAAAGCTGACTTACCGCCAGAAGTCCATCACATTTTGGGGGATCGTCATAATCTAGTCGAGATGAAAAGCGCGTTTGAGCGTCTTTTGCCTCAGGTCGTGCTGGATATGATTCTCTACACTGAACACGATGCATTGACGACCATGAGTACCTTCAAGGGCCTAACTCAACGTATAGTAGTTATCAGCAGTATAGATGTATATCATGCTTATGGAGTTTTGCGGTGTACTGAATCCGGTCCTGTGGATCCGGTGCCGTTGACAGAAGACTCACCTTTACGCCAGCAACTTTATCCCTTCCAGCATCTGCCTGAAAGACCCCTAAATCGTCCAGCAGATTACGAAAAAATTCTCGTTGAACGAGTTGTGATAAGCGACCCCGACTTACCCGGCACGATTTTAAGGCTTCCTATGGTTTATGGTCCTGGAGATGATCGGCATCGCTTATTGCCCTACCTGCAACGGATGAATGACAACCGCCGCGTCATTGTGTTGGCAGAAAATGTCGCCCAATGGCGCAGTTCCTATGGATATGTGGAGAACGTAGCGGCGGCGATTGCCTTAGCAGCAACACATGAGCGTGCGAAGACTCGCATCTACAATATTGCGGATCTGAAAGTTTTTGCCGAGGCTGAATGGATCAGCAAAATTGGGGAGATAATAGGATGGCAAGGTAAAGTAGTTACTGTGCCAAAACATTACTTACCATCAGAATGGAAGTTGGATGTCAATGTTGACCAGCACTGGTTTGTAGACACAACTCGTATCCGTCAGGAATTGGGGTACAGCGACGTTGTTCACTTAGATGCAGCACTCAAGAGAACAATTGATTGGGAAAAGTCCCATACATCTAAAGATATTTCACCACAGGCAATTCCCTGGTTGTTTTCTTATGCAACAGAAGATGCGATTTTGGCTGCGATGTAGTGAAAATAGGTTTGGGTGCGGCTCTTGGCGTTGCATAAATGCGGAAGGAATCGAAATTATTAACAAGGTAGAATAAAATAATTACAAGAAAAAAAAGTCAATAAACCTCGTCTATGTTGAAACTTAACAATTGATTTATCGCCATACTGCTTGTAAATTTTGACTGCATAGGTAGTTGAAATACCCTGACTTTTCAGAAACTCCATCACTTCTTTGATTAATTTTTGAGACTGACAAGCACTTTGGATGGGGAGCATCCCAACGAGCGCGAATAGCCCTCAGACTCTTATGTCTGGGGCTACACAAACAAAGCCTGCCTCCGCAGGCTCTACATAAGTCCGCGCAGGCGGACTTTGTTCGGGTAGCCGCGACTTTAGTCGTCGGGTATTTTTTCCAAAGTGGGATGCACCCCTTTGGATGTGCTTTATTCGCTTTTTGGCAATACCTGGAACTTCAGCCAAGCGCTCGATTTGATTATCAAAGATATCGAGGGTTTCTAAACCGAACTGAGCAACAATCCGTTTGGCTGTGACTGAACCAATACCCTTGATAAGTCCACTACTTAAATATTTTTCTATACCAATGAGAGTGGCTGGTTTACCTTCTTTATATTGTGTGACTTCAAATTGCTGACTATAGCTGGTATGCTCTTTCCAAAAACCTGTTAGTTGTAATGTTTGACCTGGTTGAATATCCGCAAATTTACCAACAATTGTAATCAATACTCCAGTTTATAAGCTAGCTACAAGAATAATACCATAAAATACGGTAACCTTATCATTAAACAGTACTTTGGCAGTGAAGGCAAGTTATTTAGGTGAACTAATGATTCAAAATCGGGTTAAAATCAGACCTGCGGAGATTAAGGATGCAGAACAAATTGCTATCCTTTGTGAGCAACTTGGGTATTTTGCCACGCAGCAACAGATCCAGCAACGCCTTTCCCAGATTCAATACAATCAAGCTCATGTTATCTATGTTGCTACCTTAGAAAATGATTATGCTATTGGTTGGGCACATGCTCATGTCTGTGACCTGATAGTTGGTCCCACACAGGCAATACTTTTTGGATTGGTTGTGGACGAAGGTTATCGTCACGGTGGGATTGGACGTCTTTTGATGCACCACATAGAGCAGTGGGCTTTTCTTCTTAGTTGTCAAGGAGTTACTATCCGCTCTAATTTTAAACGCAAAGAGGCTCACTGTTTTTATGAGAAAATTGGTTACATCAATATAAAACAGTCGTTAACGTTTCATAAAGTATTGACTTAGGAAAGAAATATGCAATTAACAACATCTTTACCTCAAGGATTTAGTACATTTATTGCTAACTTAGGAATACGAGATCAAAGTGAGGATTTTTTATTTGTCAAATCTGATGTCGCGAGTGTTGCTGATGGAGTCTTTACTCAAAGTATTTTTGCTGGACCAAGTGTAACGATTAGCCGTCAGAATTTAAAGGACTCAAAAGCACAGGGGATTATTGTTATATCGAAGAATGCAAACGTAGCTAATGGTTCGGTTGGTATAGCCGATGCAGAAGAGATTATTCGACTTGTTTCTACTGAAACTGGAATTTCTGCCAATGATATTTTGATAGCTTCTACAGGCGTGATCGGCAGACGTTATCCAATGGAAAAAATCCGAGCAGGTTTATCAGGAATAGGGAAAAAATTGACTGCTGCCGATTTTCACTTAGCGTCCCGTGCTATTATGACCACTGACAATGTACCTAAGCTAGCAACGCGGCAAGTTGGAAATGCGAAGCTGGTAGGAATTGCTAAAGGTGTTGGTATGATAGAGCCTAATATGGCAACGCTACTTGCTTTCTTCTTTACTGATGCTGCGATTCCTTCGGATGTGCTGCGTTCTATTTTTAGACCAACTATAGATAAAACTTTTAACTGCTTAAGCGTGGACACTGACACTTCTACGAGCGATACTGCAATCATTCTTGCCAATGGTTTGGCAGGTGTTGTTCAAGAAGATGAATTTTCTCGTGCATTACATGAAATTTCGCATGAGTTGATGCTGATGGTTGCACGAGATGCAGAAGGTGCTACCAAAGTGATTGAGGTGACAGTAGATTCAGCTATTAACTATGCACAAGCTAGAAGAGTTGCGAAAACAATTGTGAATTCACCTTTAGTGAAAACTGCTGTGTATGGAGCAGATCCAAATTGGGGAAGAGTGGCTATGGCTATAGGTAAATGTGAAGATGATAGGGAGATAAATCAAGAAAATGTTACGATTGGGTTTGATGATATTCAACTTTATCCTAATAGTTCAAATGATGATCATCTTGAACAATTGCGACAAATCATGTCAAAGAATAAAGTAAATATTCATGTCAGCCTCAATATTGGTGAAGTATCTGCAACTGTGTGGGGTTGTGACCTGTCTGAAGGTTATGTGGATATTAATGCTAAATATTCAACTTGACCGAAGCACCTTCGGATCTGGGTGTAGGGTGTATTTACGAAACCTCCATCAATTCCATACATTTCTTTGAAAGTTCGTCTGCCATTGACACAGATTCTACATCAATACAAATAAATCCAAAACGCTCAACCTCCTCCCTCATGCGTTTATTGTAGAATAGGGTACGATCCAGAAACTTTTCAATTAAGTGTCTTTCATCCTCACACACATTACAAAAATTACTTTCACGCTTGATTCGGTCTCGGAAGAGTTGGTCAGAAGCCGTAAGCCAAATTGCTTTAACACCATTAGAGCCAACTAAATTGACCACAAATTCTGGCCATAACGCAGAACCCTCAAGTATAAGGCATTCCTTGGATAAATCAGAGGCATGAGAATGAATAATAACCTCGACCTGCGGCAACACATTTTTCTTATAATGTGACAAAACTTCTAAAAAAAGAGCGTCGAGAGACATATTCCTATAATGTTCTGCTACGTGTTCTGGAATAGCCTTTCCATTTGCATCCACCCAAGGACGTCCGGGATGCCTCGCGAGTTTGTCCGTAGAACGATAACTCCAACCAAGCTTCGCCGCCAAAGATAGGCCAAGGGTCGATTTGCCTGCATGAGAGGAGCCGCCAATTAGAATCACTCGTGTTTCATTGATTAATTTATTGATAAACACTTATCTGACGGTTGTGTTGCAAAAAATTAAAGGCATGTTAGATGTAGCAGGGCTAAAAAATCTACAGCAAACTGATATAATTACAGTAAATATACTACAAGAATCCCGGTTTCTCCAAGAAACCGGGATTCTAAGATTGCTATGTGAAAACATCATACCGCAGTCAAATTAACAAAGAATTAAAGATAAGCAAGTTGCGGTAATATGACCAAATACTTAATCTATCGTCTGCTGACATTTATTCCAACACTTATTGCTATCAGCATTGTTGTATTCACTATTTTAGCACTGGCTCCAGGCGATCCTATGGGTGAGTTCGCGCTCAACCCTTCAATTACAGCAGAAGTTCGAGAGAATATTAGAAAGTCATTTGGTTTGGATCAACCAATATATATCCGCTACATCAAGTGGTTTACGTCCTTCATCAGGGGAGACATGGGCTACTCTTTTACAAGCCGCAGTCCAGTTATTGGCTTGATTTTCCAACGTCTACCGACTACATTATGGGTGGTTGGTTCTGCCTACGTTCTCGGTGCGCTGCTTGCTATTCCCTTGGGGGTTATGTCTGCTCTCAAACGTAATTCATTTGTTGATACTATTGTAACAACTGTAGTCTTTATCGGATTTTCTCTACCTACATTTTTTACTGGGTTGCTATTTATTATTATTTTCAGTGTCCAGTTAAAATGGTTACCTTTTATCTATAATAGCACTTTGCAAGTAACTGATTGGCAAAGTTTTATAGCGCAAATAAAACAGTCGATTATGCCTGTATCTGTACTCACACTCTGGCAGACAGCTTTACTGATGCGTTTTGTACGTTCAGAAATCTTGGAAAAACTCCATCAAGACTATGTACGTACTGCTTATGCTAAGGGATTACCTACGTTTGTGGTGATCGCTCGTCACGTTTTGCGGAATGCATTAATTCCTGTGGTCACACTAATGGCGTTGGATATTCCTAATATTTTCACAGGGTCTTTGGTTACAGAACAAGTTTTTCGCGTTCCTGGTATCGGTGCTTTATTGATTGAATCAATCTATCGCAATGATACACCAGTGGTCATGTCGATTACTTTTATCTATGCAATTTTGATTGTAGTTTTTAATTTGGTGGCAGATGTTCTCTATGCTTTATTAGATCCTAGAGTCAAATACACAAAGTAGTCTATGTTCAAGCGATCGCTCAATCAAAATTCAGAAAAACCGAAATTTTCAGTTTCTCCCGCCGCAGAGGATATTGCTCCTGGGCAAGGGACACTAGCACAAGATGCATGGCGCAAGTTTCGTCGCAATCGTCAAGCGCTTTTTGGAAGTGCGGTGCTGCTGATCGTAGTCTTGAGCGTCCTTGTTGGTCCATTCATATATTCTACTCCGATCAACAAAATTGACTTTGCCCAATCCGCACATCCTCCTAGTTGGCAACATCCGTTTGGGACCAACGATTTAGGGCAGGATATACTAGCTAGATTGTTGTACGGCGGACGGATATCGATCGCAGTGGGAATTTTTTCCATGTTGGTTGCTATCTTGCTGGGTACGTTCATTGGCGCAATTTCCGGCTTTTATGGTGGCTTGCTGGACATGATGTTGATGCGTTTCACTGACTTGTGCCTTGCTTTACCGCGACTACCACTGTTGCTACTGGTGATATTTTTATTTCGCGATCCGATCAAAGCGATCGCAGGTCAAGAAGTAGGTATATTTGTGTTGATAGTCCTGATCATTGGTGGACTCAACTGGATGGCTGTCGCTAGATTAGTCCGATCCGGTTTTTTGACTGTACGTGAAATGGAATTTGTTACAGCCGCGAGGGCGCTGGGTGCGAGTTCCCAACGCCTGATTTGGGTTCACATTCTGCCCAATGTCATGAGTCCCGTATTAGTTGCTGCTACCCTGTCAGTCAGTAATGCGATTATTACCGAATCTACCCTCAGCTTTTTTGGTCTTGGTTTTCCACCAGATGTACCAACTTGGGGTCGAATGCTCTATGATGGACAAAATTTTTTAGAATTTGCTCCTTATATGGTTCTTTTCCCTGGCACAGCAATATTTCTCACGGTGCTAAGTATTAACTATATAGGTGATGGTTTAAGAGATGCTCTAGATCCGAGACTGTCTTAACACCTTTGAATAATCGGAAAGAATTTATTGAACGCACCCCAGCTAAATCAAAGATTATAGCTGGGGATTCATTCGCATTGAATTGACCACATTGTAAGGGCGCGGAAACCGCGCCCCTACGGTTATATTGTGGTCAACCCGACGAAGGTGCTGTAAGTGCCTTAGCTCAGACAGATAAGCGATCGCGATTATCCTATAATTATTAGATAACCTAATTGTTAGTAGAACACATTAAAATTTTCCTCATGAAAATTTGGAATAGACAACTAGGGGAACGCATAAGTAATATCACTGACTACTATTTACCCGCCTTGCGCTGGCGTAATTTTCGCCTGTTTTTTGGGGGACAGTTACTATCAATGTCTGGGACATTTATGACCCAGCAGTTAACTATTCCTTGGCTGGTATACGATTTGACTAAATCGGCTTTGTTGTTGGGAGTTGCAGGGTTTGTGCAATTTTTACCTACGTTATTACTGATTCCCTTTTCGGGCATATTGTCCGATCGCTGGAGTCGTCGTGACCTGTTAATGCTGGTGCAGATATTGGGAATTAGCGTTTCCCTCGCTTTAACGATTCTTACCTTTACGAATTGGATTACGTTTCCTATCCTATTGGTGCTGAGTGTTCTCAATGGTTTGCTCAAGGGATTAGATATGCCTGTGCGTCATACAATTGTCACTGAAACCGTAGACGATCGCGCTGATTGGAGTAATGCGATCGCCTTGAATTCAGTGATGTTAAGTTCCTCTTCGGTATTGGGGCCTGCTATGGGCGGGATTTTGATTGCTACGCTAGGGGTGAAATATTGTTTTCTCTACGATACCCTCAGCTATATCCCTGCTATCTTTACCCTGCTAGCGATGCGGCTTAAAGTCAGACCCATGCTGGCCCTTACGAACCTTAGGGATACTTGGCAAAAATTGCGGGAGGGCTTTGAATATGTCTCTCAATTCCAGCCGATTAGAGCAATTTTATTAGTGCTGGCGTTACAGGGTTTAGTTGGGATGTCTCATGTCGCGCTCATGCCCGTCTTCGCGGCTAAGATTTTAAATGGGGATGCAACTACGATGGCTCACCTCAGCACCTCAGCGCCGATTGGAGCGTTGCTTGCTTGTTTGTATCTGAGTCTCAGGCGAGGGATTGCGGGCTTAGAGCGTTTGATTGTAGTCGCTCAAGTCTTGATCGGGATGAGTCTGATCTGCTTCTCACTATCGCGTCAAGTTGGGCTGTCCATAATCATACTGGTGTTTACAGGTTGCTTTACCATCCTAGAGATTACGAGTAGTAATATGATTATCCAAACCCTAGTTGCCGAGGACAAGCGCGGACGGGTAATGAGTTTTTATGCCCTAGCAATGGTAGGTACAACGCCCTTTGGGAATTTGTTAGCTGGAACTTTGGCAGATAATTTTGGTGCGACTAATGCCTTGATTGTCTGTGGTAGTCTGAGTATCTTAGGTGCTCTATGGTTCTCTGCACAATTGCCAGCAGTGAGCCGTTGGATTGATCGCTAAACAAGTCGCTTCTATGATGGAGAAGTGGAATTACAGCAATTTTCAGGTAATCAGACCACAGTCGTAGGGGCGAACGGCCCTTCGGGTTCGCAGTCCCCAGCTTCGGGAAACCCTCATATGCGGGCTGTCTCACCGTTCGCCCCTACAAACGGTGTGGTTCATTTAGGTGAAAATTG
>CAZZYE010000097.1:0-13738 GCA_964658145.1 uncultured Stigonema sp. | reverse complement strand
ATCCTGAACAGGCGCAGAACTATCGATTTGAGTCGGTTGAGGTGAAAGAAACCGCTTTTCGCATTGATGGGGTGTTTTTGCCTCCTGAGGGTGCAACACCCAGAATCATCTTTTTCGCAGAAGTTCAATTTCAAAAAGATGAAGCTCTCTACTATCGGTTCTTTACTGAGTCGATGATGTATTTGAACCGAAATCGGTTTCAATACGATGACTGGTACTGTGTGGTAATTTTAAGCGATCGCTCTCTGGAACCAAGCGATCAAAAAACTCATCGGGTATTTCTTAACAGCAACCAGGTGCAGCGAATTTATCTAAACGAGTTAGGCGCTCCCAGTCAGCAGCCAATAGGTATTAATTTAATGCAGTTGACTCTAGCGCCAGATCAAGCGATGGCAGAGCTTGCTCGTCTGTTAATTGAGCGGGTACAACAATCAAAATCTACTACTCTTGCCAGGAACGAGATAATAGAACTAATTACAACCATTGCCGTTTACAAATTTTCATCCTTTAGCCGTGAAGAGGTAGAAGCTATGTTGGGTATAAGTTTAGAGCAAACCAGGATTTATCAGGATGCGAAAGCAGAGGGTCGAGAAGAACAGAAAGCTGAAATGTTGAAAGTTACCGTGCCCCTGTTACTTAAAACAGGGATGAGCGTGGAGCAGATTGCTCAACAGCTTCATGTCGATGTAGAAGCTGTCCAGCAAGCTGCACAGTAGAACACAGTCAGGTAGGCACACGCGATCGCCATTTACAAATTTTCCCATTTACAGCACCACGATCGCGTAAACCACAATCTCACCGTAGGGGCGCGGTCTCCGCGCCCTGACAATGTAGTCAATTCATGTCCAGCAAGCCGCTATTCAGAACACGTAGAAGTAAGCACACGCGATCGCCGTTTATAATTCCCATTTAAGCCGTGAAGAGGTGGAAGCTATGCTGGGACTGAGCATTGAAGAAACACAAATCTACTGATTGACATTAACTTGCATGCAGGAATACTTTACGATCGGGCGCTGCTTTTTGTCACGAGAGGCAGAGCCTCTTTTTATAACCAGTTTGCTAGCTACCATTCCTGTTTCCGTCTTGTTGCCTCACCAGATACTCTAAAATTGCTCCGATTCGATCTAAAGCAGCGCTAGTGGTGCGCTGAAATTTCTAAGGTTGGCTAACATCATTCCTGATTTGGCGCATTTGATTATATTAATTTTCGACCAACTGATATGTTTTCGATGATAGGTGGGTACTATAAGTCTACTTCCCTATCAACATGTTTATGAAGTTACCTTTGGACAAAATAAATTTTTACAAATTTCAAGTGAAGATATGGCGTTTTTATCATTTTTCGGCTATCAATTAAATGATTCATACGCCGTGTTTATTTTCCGGATAAATCAGATATTTTTTCAAATGAGATAACTAAAACAAAATATTTTCTGAGTTACTAATGCATCTGTAAGTTAGTTAAAAATGGTGCGTTAGTTACACAAATAATGTTCATAACAACGCCTAAAAATTTGTTTGATCGGCGTATTTGTTAATAACATAAAAATGAAATATCCACGTCTAAAAACTTGACAGGAAAGCATTTATGTCTCACAATCGCCAGCTAGTCAAGAAAATACATAAATTTTATAAACGACGAAGCAAAAAGTTTACATTAGCAATTAAGAAGCAAATTATTTGGCTACTGCGGACTTTGTTTGTCCCCAAGAGACGACGAGCAAATGTAAATGCTGGTTTTGTCTTGCCAACGGTGGTAATGGTAACGCTAGTAGTCGTGCTGCTAACTATTGCAATTATGTTTCGGTCTTTTGATCGCTCCCAAAATGCTAGTAATGTTCGAGTAAATGAAGCAGTTATTAGCGCAGCAACACCAGCTCTTGATAGAGCAAAAGCAAAAATAAATCAATTATTTAATGACCCTAGGTTGCCTCGCTCAACTCCCTCGGATTTCTCATTAGCTCAAGTTATTAGTAGCAACATTAACCAGTATACATTTGGTGATGAAACGCAACTAGAACTTGTTTTTGATATTAACGGAGATGGTCAAATTAACCTCAAGCCTGCAACTTTAGATGTAAGTGAAAGTTTAAATACAGCCTGGAAATATGGTGTTGATACGGACAATAACGGCAAGTTTGATAGTTATACCCTCTATGGCATTTACTTTCGCACTCCCACTAGTCAAAGAGCCAGAAGTCCCCTAGAGGCAAGAACGCAACCAATGGACGAAGGATTGAGTGGTACTCAATGTACAACTGGTGTTGCTACTAGCGCCGACTTAGTAGGGAGTCAGGGTTGGTATAAGGTTGGCACAAACCTGAAAAGAAGTCTTTTTGTTTACACCACTACTGTACCTATCACTAATATAACGGGGCTGGATAATACTAAGTATGAGCAGTTCACAGGTAATAAAGGCTTTGTAGCTCTGGAGTATCAGCAAGACAGAGAGCGGACTCCACTTAACAACAACGCAGTCCTCTTTGAGGATGATCTAGAAATTGCGCCAGGCGCCGGTATTAATTTAAATGGACGTGTCTTTACTAATGGTAATTTGCTAACAAGAAATACTGTGAGATTTTATTTAGTAAGCAGTCCAAATTCTTGTTATTTCAAAGAAGAAAATAGCAAAATTGTTGTGGCTGGTAACGTGATAAATAGCCGTGTCAGTGAAAATAGTAATTTGGGTGGAACTGTACAAGTAGATTTATTCGACCAATCCTATACAAATACAAGCACAATTAATTCCGACAATATAAACGACACAAATAAGACTGTACCTCAATCTGTTTACGGGAATACGGGAGCCGATAACGATGCGGCATATGTCACACGAATTAACAGTTTAGTGCAGGCAACACGTAGTAAATATCCTAACATTACGGATCTTCCAAACGCGGTTCAACAAGGAATTAACCAACAATTAGCTGCTGACCTCACCCTGGATTCTAGTACGGTACGGGATAACCAGCTAACACTTTACTTCAGACAGCAGACGCGCCGCGTTCCTTATGCTGAGATTCCTTTTGGTGGCAATGCACTTACATATACTAAAAATAGTAAAAATTACGACTATTCAAAAACCAGTCCTATTCAAGGAAGTGGTGATTCTCTGCGACCAGTAGACGAATGGGCTTTTCCCTTTAATCCTAGCGATGGTAAGAGTGCTAGTGATTATGGCGTAATAGCAACTAACCCGAATGGTACGTACAAAATGTATCTACCTGCTACAGATCCAGCGCAAGAGGTACTCGCGAATAAAGAACAAAAAATAGGCGATCGCGTTTTGGTTGGCAATAGCCTACCTCAATCTTGGTATGACACACCTAATAGCAGATTTGTTAGTTCATCAGACACAGGACAGACTATTAGCGGTATGCAATGGGATATCGATAAGAGTGGCAACAATAGTACTGTTACTCGCCAGCGCTTCTCCCAAGCTTATCAATTAGACGATTTAGGAATTACAGACCGGGATCAATTTTGGGAAAAATCAGCAGCACAACAACCTCAGGGTTCTTTAGATGTAGTTGGAGGCTTGCGAGTCATCACAGGTGCAGGAATTTACTTGCCTCATGATTACAACGCTAAGGCCCACACTTTTACTAACACCCAAAAGACGGTTTGGGCAGATACGATGCCGATGTCCGATCCCAACGATCTCAACAACCCTACCAAACTTCAGGCGGTATTACCCACTAGTTCAACACCTTACCTACAAATGCGGGCTACTGTGGCGTATCACTATCAAGATAGTAGTTATGATCCTACAATCCCAACTACATACCAAACCCCCATTGCCTGTATCAGCAGCTACTACGATCCGACTAGCAGCACTACATCTGGGAATGCTAGTAAAGACCAAGGTGGTAATAATCTTCCAGACGTTAGCTTGAGAAACACGAAATTACCCAGTCCTAACAGAAATTTAACGGGGCTGCCCAACGTTACGAATCCAGGTTACTCCAACAATGGCGTTGTCTACTCAGCTTCATCACTGTCAACCACAGGCTATAGTGCAGAACTGACCTACCAAGGACTACTGCAATATCCCAACGGAAACCCAGTAAATCCAAAACTTCAGAGTGCATTGGCCGACATTGCCGCTAATAAATCTCTCACCCTTTCAGAGCAATCAGCAGTTGATTCTGCTATGTGCGCTTTGAAAATTTTGGACGGTACTATTGGCGCTCCTACAGATACTGCCGTTCCTCATGGAGCTATCATGGAAACGGCTTTTCTGGATGCAAGGCAGATTAAAGCAATTGACAAGCCAACTACTGCAAGTTCAACAAACTACGATTTAGATGTTGAACTGCGTCAGCCTTTAGAAATTCGTGCCACCATTATAGATTTGGATTTGTTACGCAGAAAATCAAAGAATAATGGAGAGTTTCTCTTTCCCAATAGTGGAATTATTTATGCCACCCGTGATGATGCACAGGCAGATGCTAGCGATTCCAGTCCAGCAAACGTAAGTGCCACTGACTTCAAGCTAGATCCAAATCGGCGTCCCAACGGCATCATGCTGATTAATGGCAGTGACTTAAGCCGTAACGCTACTTATCAACCAGCGGAAAAGGGTTTAATCTTAGCAACTAACTTGCCAGCTTACATTCAAGGGGATTTTAATAAACACACCCAAGAAGAGTTCACGGATCACTCCTTGAAAGGGACGAGTGACTGGAGTGCCTTCTATCAACGTCAAACACTAAATCCTAATTTCGCCTGTCGCCCAGGTCAGTCTTCTTGTGGCTCCACTGGTGAAACCTGGCGATCGGCATCAGTTATTGCTGACGCGATTACAGTGTTGTCCAATAATTTCCGCTTAGGTTTCCGCGAAGAAGGTGACTATAACCTGAGAGACAACTATGGTAATTTCCCTGTAGGCTATGACTTCAACGCTGATGGCAAAATTGATACAACTACTGCAACACTGGATGAAACAGCCATTAAGTTTGATGTTAATGGCAACAACATGACTGATACTGCCGTCACGACTTTAAATGAAACTGTTATTGGTGTTGACCTCAATAACAATGGTAACAAGACAGACACAGCCGTACCAATTACTGAGAGCAATATAACCGCAACTGTTGCAGCAAGGTTAAATGGCTTCTGGGATAACAACTTCGTCACCAGTCATAACTTTACTGATAATAACTACTCTGGTACTGCTGGCACCGCAGGTAGTTCTTACTTCAACAACTTTGTTACCCCAATTCAGCGCCGGGTGCAATTTTCAGAGTATGTCATGGAAATCTGCCCCAAGCTGACTGTGACAGCTTGCACGCCAGATGACTGGGTAGTTGGTTATGACATAGATGGGAATGGAAAATTTGATGATTTATTAGGGATAGAGAAAAAGATTAAAACGAGTCAGTTAATTGCACTCTTTTTGCCTACTACAAACGCACTCGGTGTAGTAGTTCCTGGTCTTGCGTTCGATACAAACAAGCTGATGGCAGGTACAACAGCAACATTCGCAAAAGATCCTAATGGTGATCCAGCGATCCAACGCTACCCAAGACGAGTTGCATTCCTCAGATACATTGCAAGTGTAGGGCTAACAATAACAAAAAAGGTTGGTGGTACTGATACTCCTCTAATAGCTGCAAATTTAGCAGACAACTCATTAGTACTAGACTCTGACAAAACTCCCATTCCTCTAGCAATCTTCAATGATAGCAACGGCAAGCCACAAGTGAGTTATCTCCCCTTCTCTAACATCCTCAAGATAAATAATATACCATACCCGCCATACTCCAACGCTAACCAACCTCGTACACAAAGTAACACTCTGTGGTTTCAAACACGCAATTCAGCAGCTAGTCCCTCAGACACCTATGATCCGAAGTACCCTCTGTGGATTGCAAATAGCCTAACTGGAACAAGACCAACAGAGCAGCCGCTTTTAATACCAGTACTGCAAATTCAGTATCCGTTTATAGGACCAGTTGACTCATCAAACCCCAATGATAATAATGATGCATCTACTAGCAACAACCCCTCCAACAGCTGGATGCAAAACGCTATAAGTACGGAGACAAATGTTGTATTTGCTCAAGGTAACACCCCAGGACGCCCAGTTGAAACAAATGGTGGTTTGGAAAACTTTGTCCGTTATTTAGAACGCTGGAAAGACACAAACCATACAGCCTCTGGTGCTTTCATTCAGTTTAAACGTAGTTCATATGCCACAGCCCCTTGGCAAGTAGTTACTGCTACTTACAATAGTGCGGCAAATGGTTACAGCACTTCAGGAACAAATTTTGGATACCCCCAAGGTTATAGACAAGCCACAACCAATGCTGCCGGAAATTTAGGTCGTTCTCCCTTCTACACTCCACCTACCCGTTTCTGGGGTTATGATGTAGCGTTGCTGAGCCAGTTGCCTGACTTGTTCTCTCAACGCTTTACCACACCTACTACTAGCCAGCCGAACGAGTTTTACAGGGAAGTGGGGCGAGACGATAAGTGGATGAAAACTTTGCTATGTGCTACTGAGAACCAGAGTGTTGGCGGTTATGATGTTGCTCCCTCTGCATCCTACGGAAGTAACTTCAAATTCGCTATTAGCCAAGACCAACGCCCCAGTACATGCCCTTGATTTCACTTAGTTTCGCTTCAGGTAACAAGCCAGTGTAATTTAATTGCTGAGATATGATTCATCAAAAACAGCAGCAAGCATCTCCATCCAGTCAGTCAGGCTTCACCATCATTGAGTCCTTAGTTGCAGTTATTGTTGTTGCCATTTTGCTGTCGGCGATCGCACCTGTAATCGTTTTATCTGTAGCAACACGGGTACAGGCAAGGCGAGTTGAACTGGCGACTGACGCTGCGAGAAGCTACATTGATGGCGTCAGAACAACAAAAATTTCAGATCCTCCCATCACAACAAGAAGCACAGGTGCTACTACCGATCCGCCTCCACCAGATGCTCCTCCCTCAGGATCTTTGACTTCTTGCCCAGCAACTACAGGCGGTATCTGCTCGACAACTACGTCATATCAACTCTATTGCTTTCCTGGAGATACAGGGGGCTGTACAAATGACAAAGCCATGATTATCCAGGCATTTGGGTATAATCCAACTTCTCAGAATGCTCAGTATGGCTATAAGTTGGGATTGCGAGTGTACAGGGCAGATGCTTTTAAAACGAGCATAACTTTGAAAGCATCGAAGGACACTGGAATTAATAAGCAACTACCTTTCACTGGGGGAACAGGCTTAAGATCAATCCAAGCCCCCTTAGTAGAAATGACAACGGAAATATCAAATGGAACCACGACATTTGGTAATTTTTGCGATCGCCTTAAACAACCTACTCCTAGTCCCAGTCCTACTGCTAGTCCTACTCCACAATCTCAATGCTAAACATCTGCAACTCTAAGGAAAAATGCAGCATCATGAGTTCGCTCAAATGGCTTTTAATTAATCAGCTAAAACGCTCTAGGGTGAAAACAATGAGTGGCTTTACCCTAATCGAGTTGCTGGTAAGCATGATCCTAGCTGTCCTTGTAATGACGCCTTTGCTAGCATTCATGGTTAACATTATGACAACTGACCGTCAAGAGCAAGCTAAGGCAACCTCTGAGCAAGAACTCAAAACAGCACTTGACTATATTGCACGAGACTTGCAGCAGTCAGTTTATATCTACGATGCTGATGGAATCAATGCGATCAGGCAGTATTTACCTAAGTCTAATGTAACAAATCAATACTTTCCTGTTCTTGTATTTTGGAAGCGACAGTTTATTTCAAACGGACTTACCGTTACTGGTGGAACTAATGATACTTTCGTCTATTCCTTAGTTGCCTATTATTTGATTAACGATGGTGACCCTACATGGTCTAATGCTGCTCGGATCGGCAGATTCCAAATTAGTAATGGCTATGGAGTCACTAATACTGCTATAAATAGCACTAGAGATCCTGGGTTTCAACTGTTCAGTTTGCAAGATTCAGGCACTCTCAAAAGTAAGATGGATAATTGGACACCAATGACTGGCGAAACATACACTCAACAGATTTTGCCTCTCATTGATTATGTCGATCAAACTCAGATAAATAGTACTACCAATCCAGCACCAACTTGCTCTTCTGGAACATCTCAGTTGTTGCCCAATTTTTCTGGAACATCTGGAAATTCTCTCCCCACGGGAAATACCAATACACGCGGCTTTTACGTTTGTGTAGATTCAACCAATACTGTAGTAGAAGTTTATTTACGCGGTAATGCTCTTGCTCGCATTCAAAATAATTACTTCAGTTTCAATGGGAACAACAAAGTTTATTTTCCCCAAGTAAGCAGACGAGTGCAAGGACGCGGATTTGTATTTACTAAATAAAGCAGGTGTGTACAAATAAACTTATTTATTTCTAACCATCTATTTAAATAATGAATTTGAAGAGGTAATTAGGGTAAGTCTACTATGTATAGCTTATTTTCAGGGAAAATTTTACAGAACATTTCTGCAAAGGTATTGGCTGCAAAATCAGAACAATCTTCCCCCATTTCTCAACAAACTGCTGGGTTTACCTTAATTGAGATATTGGTCGTAGTGTTGATGGTTGGAATTTTATCAGCGATCGCAGTTCCCGGCTGGCTAAGCTTTGTTAGCCGACAGCAGGCGAACAAAGCTAACGATGCCATTTTAGCAGCACTCCAGCAAGCTCAGCGAGAAGCAAAAAGGCAAAAACTCAGTTACAGTGTTAGCTTTCAATACAGCAACAATATTCCACAAATTGCTGTTTATCCCAGCAATGTTAACCCAACTAACTGGCAGAACTTGGGTGCAAATTTAGGAGTTCCATCGGGAAAAATCGTCCTAGGTACAAATCTTAATGGTGTAAACACTATCACTAGCAGTGGTTCTGTATCTTACCCTCTCAACTCTAGCGTCACTCAGACAATTACCTTTGACTACATGGGGGCTTTGGATTTCGGCTCGCTAGTGAAGACGAATAGCAACAGTTTAACATCTGTGCAGCAACAAAACCTTGGGTATAATAGTACTACTCAGAATTATAAAGGTTTAATCGTAGCAGTGGCTGTAGCTAAATCTGGTGTTCCTACTCAAGCTACTAATGTGAAGCGATGCGTAATTGTAAAAACCATTTTAGGTTCAATACAACCTGGAAAAAATACTGATTGTAGTTAAAAAAATAATACATAAAAATATCAAATAAACTAGTAAAAAAAGGAAGACTGAAATCACATCTAAGCGTCTAACCCTTCGGGAACGCTAACGAAGATCACAAACACAGGACTTCTGCTATTAGCCTAAGATTTGAATCGCATCTCCAAAAATCCAGTAAAAAAACGGAACCCTAAATCACGCCTAAAGTGCAAAATTGATACAATAGGTGTGTTTTTCTTGACAGTGTAATGACTCTAGATGTTGACTTTACGGTAGCCATACCAACTTACAACGGCGAAAGCCGATTACTTGAATTACTAGAACGACTGCGAAATCAACTTCACACTGAAGACTTTTCTTGGGAAATTATTGTTGTAGATAATAACAGTACTGATAACACTGCCGCTGTTGTTAAAACCAACCAAACTTCTTGGCAACTCCCTTACCCCTTAAAATACTGCTTTGAACCAAAACAGGGAGCAGCATACGCCCGTAAACGAGCAGTTGAAGAAGCCCAAGGCAAATTTATCGGTTTTCTAGACGATGATAACTACCCAGCATCAAACTGGGTGGCAAAAGCTTATGCTTTCGGGCAAAAATACCCAAAGGCGGGTGCTTATGCTAGCCAAATTCATCCTAACTGGGAAGTAGAACCACCAGAAAATTTTCAGCGGATTGCGCCATTTTTAGCAATTACAGAGCGAGGTAATTTGCCGCTGCTGTATCAACCGCAAAAAAAATTACTACCACCCTCCGCCGGACTCGTTGTCCGCCGACAAGCTTGGTTAGAAAGTGTACCAGATAAATCTATCTTGACTGGCAGAGTTCCTGGCAAAATGCTCACCAGTGAAGACCTAGAAATGTTGTCCTACATTCAAAAAGCCGGATGGGAAATTTGGTACAACCCAGAAATGGAAATTTATCATCAAATACCTCGTTGGCGTTTACAAAAAGAGTATTTGATTCCATTTTTTCAAGGTATTGGGCTGAGCAGATATGTTACCCGAATGGTGAATATAAAACCTTGGGTTAGACCAATAGCTTTTTTAGCTTACATGCTAAACGACCTCCGGAAAATTATCTTGCACTTACTTAAGTATAGGTGGCAATTGAAAAATGATTTAGTCGCCGCTTGCGAGATGCAACTTTTTTTGAGTAGTTTGGTTAGCCCTTTTTATTTGTGGAAACAGGGTTATTTACGAAAAGATGTTCATAACTAATGGGAAAAAGGTAGTGTATGTAGGGTGCCGTACTCTCGTCTAACGCACCCTACGCTTGCAGAAATAGTAGGTGATATTAAAGTTTTACAGACTCGTTTATTTGCTATATTTAATGAAATCGCAAAAAGTTAATCTATGCAAAAAATAAAATTACGTCTTCAGGTAGGCGAAGATGGGATCTTACATCTAGATATTCCTGTAGATATGAAAGGAACTGAGTTAGAAGTCACTGTGACGGTTGAACCTGTAAAAAAACAAATTGACTCTTTAGGAGAAGAAGACATAAAGGGATTAGAATGGCATGATTTTATTGACAGAACTTATGGCTGTTTAGCAAATAACCCAATCATTAGATATCCTCAAGGTGAATATGAAGAACGAGAACCGATAGAATGATCTATCTCTTAGATACTAATGCTTGTATCCTTTATCTGAACGGTAGAAATGTGAATTTACGACGCAAGCTAGAAGACCACTTAGATTCAGATATCGCTGTTTGTTCTACTGTGAAGGGTGAATTATTTTACGGAGCAATGAGAAGTAATAATCCCGACGGCACTCTAGCTTTACAAAAAGCATTTTTGAGCCGTTTTATTTCTTTACCATTTGATGATACAGCAGCCGAAATATTTGGATATATTCGGGCTAAACTTGCAAAATTAGGAACTCCCATCGGTCCTTATGATTTGCAAATTGCGGCGATTTGTTTACAAAATAATCTTATTTTAGTGACTCACAATACTGCTGAGTTTAGCCGTGTGGAAGATTTGCAGATAGAAGATTGGGAATCTGAAGAATGAATATACTTGAAAAGTCAGCATTCATGTTGCAAAAAATAGAGCGTTATCTTCAGAAAATGTTTTCAATTAGTTCATTTACAAGTATGGAGATAGTAACATGACTGAATTAGCAGTTAAAAATTTAGATATTACCGTAGCCATACCTACCTATAACGGTTACGCGAGATTACCTGAGGTTTTGGAACGGTTGCGATCGCAGATTGGAGTAGAACACCTCCAATGGGAATTAATCATCATTGACAACAACAGTACCGATAATACCGCCGCTCTAATTCGCAATTACCAAGCTAGTTGGGATTGTACCTACCCACTTTTGTACTTTCTGGAAGCCGAACAGGGAGCAGCCTTTGCACGACTGCGGGCGGTACGTGAAGCTAAAGGTTCCTTGATCGCATTTTTAGATGATGATAACCTACCTGCGCCGGATTGGCTAAAAGAAGCCTATACCTTTGGCAAACAGTATCCTCAAGCTGGTGCTTGGAGTGGTCAAATTCATGGTGATTATCAGGTAAAACCCCCCAAAGATTTTAAAAGAATTCAAGCTTTTCTAGCTATTAGAGAACACGGAGACAAACCCTTTTTATTTGATGCAGATAATTTAATACTTCCTCCTGCTGCTTCTTTAATAGTTCGTAAACAAGCATGGAGTGAGAATGTTCCAGCACGACCAACCCTAAGTGGAAAACTACCAGGATTGCTCATACAGGGTGAAGACTTAGAGCCGTTGCTTTACATCCACAAGGCTGGCTGGCAAATTTGGTATAGCCCCACCATACATACTTATCATCAAATACCACACTGGCGACTTGAAAAAGATTACTTACTCTCTATATCTCGCGGCTGTGGTTTGTGTATTTGCCAGCTACGCTTTATCAATGCCAAAAACTGGCAAAAACCAATTCTGTTTGTCAGGACTATTTTGGGTAATCTGCGTCGCGCACTGCAGCATCTCTTCAAGTATAGAGGTCGCTTGCAAAGCGATCTCATCGCACTTTTTGAAATGGAATTTTACTTAAGTAGTATGATCAGTCCTTTCTATTGGTTGAAGAAAAGTATAATCAAGCACAATATCCAGCCAGCGAATAAATGATGTTGTTGGCTAATTAATATAGGATGAACCCCTACACACTCAAGTCGTTCCGACGCTCTGACTTGAAATAGGGAGTGGGGAGTGGGGGAGCCTTACTACTTATAGTGTTAGTTTAGCGTAATTTGTGGGAATAGTAAAATAGTAAACTCTGAAATAATCAGAGGCAATTGGTGGGCAGTGCCTACTCTACTTACGGCAGTTTTCAATTGAAGCCGTGCCACACACATTGTCAGGGCGGGGAAACCCCGCCCCTACGGTTGTATTGTGGTTTAACCGATAATGGTGCTGTAAATATCGACTAAAGGGAAAGGCTGAGTTGGTAGCCGCTGGCAAAAGGCAACTATTTTTCAGTAGTTTTCTTCCCCCTCTTTTTCTTTGTAAAAATAGAGATTTTCATCAGTAAAAATCTTGGTTCAGTCTCTTTATATCCTAATATCGTTCAGCTAAGGCTTTGATCCCCCCTAGCCCCCCTTAAAAAGGGGGGAATTTATTTAGCCCCCCTTTTTAAGGGGAGCCAGCGCTCTCAGGAGGGAAACCCTCCGCAGGCGACTGGCGTGGGTTGGGGGGATCTTCTAGGCATGGACATGGCGTTACCGTACCGGATTTACCTGTGTTTCACTTAATGAGAACAGCTAGAAAAATCTGAGATTAAAAAATTACTAACCATCCTGATAGTTGAAGAAATACTAGAAAAGAAAAATAGATACCAGTAGTGTATTTTTCTTTGTCTAATACATGCGAACAAATATTATAAAAAATTCTTCTATCAGTGGCTTCACGCTGCTAGAAATTTTGGTAGTGCTTGTCGTAATCGGTATTTTAGCAGCGATCGCACTCCCTAGTTGGCTAGCTTTTGTTGATACTCTCCGCCTCAACACTGCCCAAGATGAAGTTTACCGTGCCATGCGTCAAGCCCAAAGCGAATCCACTAAGCAAAAATTGACTTGGCAAGTTAGCTTTCGCGAGCAAAACGGTATTGTCCAATGGGCAACTCATCAAGCGGACGCTGTACAATTTATTCCAGATGCAATCCAAACCAACGATAGCTTGTGGCATAATCTTGAGCAAAATATTCGCGTTGACAAAGATCGAAACGATCTAGGTAAATACGAAACAACATTCACCAAACAATCTTTATCTGGTCCGTGGCGAGTTATGTTTAACTACCAAGGTTGTCCTGTTTATGAAGTTGCAGATGAGTGTACTCACACATCACTAAGAACACTAGGACAGATTAACCTTTCCAGCAAAAATAATGGTAAGGCTAGGCGTTGCGTCTATGTTTCTACAATTTTAGGGGCGATGCGAACAGGTAAAGACCATAATGAAGCTAATGAAAACAGCAAATATTGCTATTAGGTAATTGGTAATTGGTAATTGGTCAATACTTTTAGGATAATGCTTGATCCCCCCGCCTGTGGCGACCCCCTTAAAAAGGGGGTGGAGAAATAAGCCTCCCTTTTTAATGGGGTCGAGAAATAAGCC